>JAYSZD010000902.1:0-1170 GCA_043738185.1 Hymenobacter sp.
TGATAACCTGCACCCGGTTTCCTTTCTTGGCCATCTCGACGGGGGTGTGTGTTTTTAAATTTAGGACTGCAAAGGTACGGGGATTTTTCGAGACTGCAAAGGTCCTGGCAGTATAAGCGTTAGCTTATGCCGAGTGAATTGCACCATAAGCGTTGGCTTGTGACGAGCGCAGCGAGTTCCGGCGTCCGCCATTCAACGCCAATACCTGCTGCACTTGTCACAAGCCAACGCTTATGTCACTTCAAATCCGGCAGTTGCCAGGCCTCCAGGGCACTGGGCTCAGCCATTAGCTTTTCAATGTCGGCCACGGTGCGCGGTGCTTCGGCCGACATATTTTCGTAGCCGGTGGTGGTAATCAATACGTCGTCCTCAATACGAACACCGATATTCCACCACTTAGCGTCGCAGGGCGAACCGGCCGGAATGTAGATGCCCGGCTCCACGGTGATGACGTTGCCGGCCTACAGGGGGCCGTAGCTGCCCCGGTCGTGCACATCCAGGCCCGGGTAGTGGCTGGCCCCGTGAGGATAGTAGCGCCGGAACTCGTCTTTTTTTTTGATGATGCCCAGCTTAGTCAGGCCGTCGGCCACCACCTCCTGCGTGGCCTGGTTGGGCGCGTTGAACCCGGCCCCGTAGCGACGGCACACATACTCGTGCAGGCCCTGCACGTCCATTTCACCCATTTCGGGCTTCATCAGCTTCATTACCTCGTGCTGGCCCATGGCGCTGATGCGGATGGCGCGGCGGAGCAAAGCCAGTTCCTCGGGGTTTTCACGGCGCGGAGTCCGTCCAGCTTTTGCCCCAGCGTGGCATCATCGAAGCGGTCCGGCGGATTGGCGGCAATGGCTGCTTGGCGGGCCGCGTCGGTGGTAGCCGCCAGGTATGCCCGTATCAGCGGCGCCACGGCCAGGGAGGGCGTTTGTTGGATGCGGCTGTTGAAGTAAGCGACCACACGCTCGGCTTTCTGGGTGCCGTTGCGCCGGATGGCGGGCACCCCGGCTTGCTGGCGAAACGTGGCCAGTAAGCCGTGCAGGTCGGCGGAGTTATTCAAGCCGTGGCGGACATCGGTGGACAGGTTGATGAAAAGAATCCGCTCAAAATCGGCCCACGGAATGCCCGCGCTACCAAACGTCTTGTTGTCGGCGGCAAACTGCAGGCCCAGTTGGCCTT
>JAYSZD010000903.1:0-2883 GCA_043738185.1 Hymenobacter sp.
TTAACTCACCTATTAATGGCTCTGAAGCCATTAAACCCCGTCCTTTTAAATTCCCACCCTCATTTCCTATTCAATGGAAGCCGTAGCCACCGAGAACCAAACCATGATTGCGCAGATGGTGCGCGACTTTGGCGCCCAACACATCAAGCCTAACATGATGAAATGGGACGAAAGCCAGGAGTTTCCCATCGATGTGTTCCACAAGCTGGGCGAGCTGGGCCTGATGGGCGTGCTCGTGCCGCAGGAATACGGCGGCTCGGGCTTTGGCTACATGGAATATGTGACGGCCATTGCCGAACTGGCTAAGATTGATGGCAGCATTGGCCTGAGCATGGCCGCACACAACTCGCTGTGTACCGGCCACATTCTCCAGCACGCTTCTGAAGAACAAAAACGCAAATACCTGCCCAAGCTGGCTTCGGGTGAGTGGATTGGGGCCTGGGGGCTCACCGAGCCCAACACCGGCTCCGATGCCGGCAACATGCGTACCACGGCTGTGCTGGACGAGAGCGGCGAGAACTACATCATCAACGGCGCCAAAAACTTCATCACCCACGGCAAATCCGGCCACGTGGCCGTGGTTATTGTGCGCACCGGCGAAGTGGGCGACTCCCACGGTATGACGGCCTTCATCATTGAGCGCGACACGCCGGGCTTCGAGGCGGGCCGCAAGGAAGACAAGCTGGGCATGCGCGCGTCGGAAACCACCGAGCTGATTTTTACCGACTGCAAAGTGCCGAAGGGCAATGTCATTGGCAAGGTGGGCGACGGTTTTGTGCAGTCGCTGAAAGTGCTCGATGGCGGCCGCATCAGCATCGCCGCCCTCAGCCTTGGTATTGCCCAGGGCGCTTTCGAAGCCGCGGTGCAGTACAGCAAGGAGCGCCACCAGTTCAACCAGCCTATCAGCAGCTTCCAGGGCATTGCCTTCAAACTGGCCGACATGGCCACTGAAATTGAAGCCGCCAGCCTGCTCACCTACCGTGCCGCCGATATGAAGGACCACGGCCAGAACGTGAACCTGGAATCGGCCATGGCCAAGCTCTACGCCTCGGAAGTGAGCGTGCGCGTGGCCACCGAGGGCGTACAGATTTTCGGCGGCTACGGCTACACCAAAGACTATCCGGCTGAGAAGTACTACCGCGACGCCAAGCTCTGTACCATCGGCGAAGGCACCAGCGAAATCCAGAAACTGGTAATTGCCCGAGTCCTGCTGAAGTAGTAAATCTCATGCATTCAGCTGGCTCGCTCAGATAATTTTTTGTTTTGCCTAACAATTATACTTATCTTTGCGGCCCGATTTACTCGGCTCCCCTCCTGAAAATCTCCCTCATTCCCTGATATGATTATCATTCAAATCAAAGACAACGAATCGGTTGACCGCGCTCTGAAGCGCTTCAAAAAGAAGTTTGAGCGCACCGGCGTTCTGAAAGAGTTGCGTCGTCGCACGTTTTTCCAGAAGCCCAGCATCACCGAGCGTAAGATGAAGCAAAAGGCTGTTTACAAGCTCGCCACCTACGGCCAGCCGAACGAATAGCACGAAGCTTCGGGAACCGTTAGCATTGCTAGAACCGGCAGGTTTGTCTTTAAGGGCAAGCTGGCCGGTTTTTTCGCGTCCGTACTGTAATGAAATAGCTGTCTGATAACTGCTTGATTGCGTGCTCTTACTGCTGCAGCGAGCAGAACATCCGGTTGCATTCGCCATTCAACCTTGCCACTTCACTTTCCCACCCAACCATGTCCGTTCCCCTCGTTGCGCCCCTGCGGGCCGATGCCAACCCCGAAGTTGCTCAACTGGCCACTTTCTTCAATGAAACCCTGGGCTTTTGCCCCAACAGCGTGCTTACCATGCAGCACCGGCCGGCCATCGCCACGGCCTTTATCGAGTTGAACAAGGCCGTGATGGCCAACCACGGCCGCGTCACCAGCGCTCTGAAGCGGCTCATCGGCTACCTGAGCAGCCACGCGGCTGGTTGCCAGTATTGCCAGGCCCACACCATCCTGGCCGCCGAGCGCTACGGCGCGCCACAGGAGCAGCTCGACCACATCTGGGAGTTTGCCACCCACCCCGCCTTCAGCGCGGCCGAGCGGGCGGCTCTGGCCTTTGCAGTAGCCGCCTCGGCCGTGCCCAATGCCGTGAATGAGGAGTTGAGCGACGCGTTGCGGGCCCATTGGAATGAGGGCGAAATTGTAGAGATTCTGGGCGTCGTGAGCCTGTTCGGCTTCCTCAACCGCTGGAACGACTCCATGGGCACCACCCTGGAGTCTGGCGCCGTGGCCGCCGGGCAGCAGCACTTGGCCGGGCAAGGTTGGTCGTCGGGCAAGCACGCCTGAGCTGGGGCTGTTGCGAGTTACTATAGGGTTTACGCCGTCAGACACTGACGCGTGGCTCTTCCGGGCCTGGCGTTTTCAGAAAACCGTGGTTTGGAGCAGCCCAACGCGGCGGGGCTGCGTAAGCAGGCGCATTATTTCCCGTCGTGCTGTCTTACTCGTTCCGCGCTCTGGCTGCTGCCGCTACAGCCGTGTCTTTTTCTTTATCCACCATGGGTGCCACCGCTTCTTCCCGTCCCAAGCTGCTGGTTTTCGACGTCGATGAAACCATGCTCGACTTAAGCAAGCTGCAGCAGGCCGTGAATCAGGAATTTAAGTCGAAAACAGCCTTCAAGCAGTGGTTTGCGCTGCTGCTCCAGTATTCGCTGGTGGATACCGTGACGGGTAACTACCACAACTTTGGACAGATTGGCGACGCGGCCCTTGATATGCTGGCCCAGGCTATGGGCCAGCCCGCCCGGCCCGCGGCCCGCAAAAAGGAAATCCTCACGCTTATTACCGAGCTGCCCCCGCACTCTGACGTCATTCCCGGCCTCATGGCGCTGCAAAAGGCGG
>JAYSZD010000904.1:0-2882 GCA_043738185.1 Hymenobacter sp.
AAACCGTACTACAAGTAGTTTGAACGGTGTTTTGGGGGCGTAAGTTCTACCTCGCGTTGGGTAGGGTTGTGGCCGCGTTAGGACGAACCTTTTTGAACACTGCTTTGGTGAACACCAATTGTTCAGTTCAGCCGGCAACGCCCGAACGAATTGAACACCGGATGTAAGGCGGTGTTCATCGTTTGTTTTACCGGTGTTTTACTCGTTCGCTTCCGGGCTGGCCTCGGTGATGGGCATCGGGCGGCGGGCGTACACCTGCTGGGCCCCGGCCTGCACCACGCGCGAGTCCCGACCCCGCGTGTATTTCTCCGTCGTTCCCCGACTAGTGTGCCCCAGTAGCCGCTGCACCAGGCCCAGGTCGTGCGTTTCGTCGTCGGCATCGCTGGCCAGGGCCCGGCGCGAGGCGTGGGTGGATATCTTGGCCGTGATGCCGGCTTTGAGCGCGGCCCGCTTCAGGTTCATGTTCACGACGGCCGTGGCCGCTTTCATTTCCTGCAAGGCTTTTTCGGGGCTAAGCTGGTCGTAGCGGGCGAAGAGCCACGGCAGGATAAAGGCCTCGGGGCTGGGTTCGTGCCCATCGGCCGGCCGGAGCGAATCCAGCAGCGAGGTAAGCTGCGGACTTTCCTCGACGACTTTCTCCACTTCCCCTTTGTCCATTTTAAAGCGGACGGTCCCGTGCGAGCGGTGTTTCCACTTCAGGCGCAGCACCACGCCGATGCGCGAGCCGTGCAGGTAGTACTGGATAAAGAAGGTGAGGCGCGCCAGGTGCTGCTGCGGGGGCAGGCGCACGGTTTCCAGGGCGGAAACCTCCGCCTCGGTGAGCCAAACCTTGGTGGGCGTGGGCTTGGGCAGGTCGTAGTATTCGAGCGGGTTGCCGTGCCGGGGCAGCACCCCGCGCCGGATGGCCCGGCCGATGTAGAGGCTGAGCAGGTCGAGGGCCTTGCGCCGCGTGGTGGGGTTGTTGCCTTTCTCCCGCTTGAGCCAGGCCTCGAAATCGGCGATGACCGACTCGGTGAAGTCAGCAGTGGGCAGCGGGTTTTTGCCGTCGCGCCACTGCCAGAACTCGGCGAGCTTGTTGAGCGCGCTTTTGCGGCTCTCGCAGGTGGCCACCGCGAAGCTGCCCACGTCGTCTTTGGCGTGGCTGGCGAAGGCGAAGGCCAGAAAATCGGGCGAGGCGGCGAGCGCCGCCGGGGCCAGGTCGGTGCCCGCCTGCAGCTGCTGCTTGTAGCCGTCGGCATCTAGTCCGGGCTGCTTGCGGCGCAGGTCCTGGGCGCGCTGCAGCATGGCTGCCAGGTCGGTGTTGTATTGCGTGGCTTCGCGGTGGCCCTTCACCCAGTTGGGATTGTCGGCACGCGGGGCAGGGTTCCATTGCTTCTCGCCGACGGCCACGCCGGGCACGTTGAGGTAGCGCACCACCCGATTGGCTGTGATGCGCAGGCGCACGTCAAACAGCCCGTCGCTGTCGGCCTTGTGCGCCAGGATGAGTTTGAAGGTGGCGGCCACAAGCGTTAGAGCAGTTGAGTTGCCAGCACGATGCGGCAGCAACTGTGCGCGTCCGGGCGAGCGGTGAGAGGACGGAACGTGAGGCAGGTCATGGCTCAGGAATCCTGCCTACTGAATCTTGGCGGCGTCAGCAGCTTCTAGCTTTTTTCCATCCGCAAAAAGAATGCGTAGCGGCCGCCACTCATGCTTCATTTTTTTGAAATCAGTGGCCGCAAAGCGTTTGTCTTGCGCATCGAATTGATTTGTTTCCCAATAGGTTTCGCTGCGAGTGGAGGCCCCTGCTGCCATTGGCTCTTCGCTGGAAACCAAGTAGGTCTGAACCGTAGTGCCGAACATATCCTTAAAAATCAACTGCCCCTGAAAGCCTTTGATGGGCTTGCCAGATATATTTTGCATGCCGTATTTTATCCCAACGTAATGCTGATAGTCTTTTTCTATGAACTCCCTATCATACGGTGCAACGGAAACGGCACGCTGCATTTCCTCAATAATTGCCTGGTCGGCCGCTGCGGATTTTTCTGCCAACGCTTTCTCCTGCGATTCATTTTGGGCCGCCTGCGCTTGGATGTTTTTCATATCCTCCAGCAGCGACTTGTAGGATTTGCCTTCTAGGCTTTCGTGCCGAAGCGTTGCGCCCGCTACATAAAATGTCATCGCCATGGCCTGGCCCTGGTCCAGCTTGCCGCTGGCAATAAACGACTTCATGTCTTCACTGAAGGTTTTCTCCGAATACGGCTTGTCAAGCGGTGACGAACATCCAGCGAGCAGAATGGCAGATGCCAGGAAAAGAGTAAAATGCTTTTTCATACAGAAAAGTCGGAGTTGGTGAATGAATTACAAAAGCGTTCTCTAATCTTCCGGCGGCATATAAGCCGCCTCGCCTACCTTCCACATGCAGAGAATATCCCCCAACTCGACGGATATCTCTGCTCCGCCGTTGTCGCTGCTCAGCGTTAGGATGCCGTCCTTGCTGCTGGTGATGCGCTTAATGACGAACATGGCTGAGCGTAGGCTGATGCAGTGCACACCGGTGGCGTACTGCCAGTTGCCATCTGACACGGGCCGCACCACGTAGCAGCTGCGGTCAGGGTAACGCGGCGCCATTGAGTTGCCGCGCACCTCAATCACCACTGCGCCTTTGTATTCGACACCTGGTCGAATAAGCACATTGATGCGCTCCAATTCTTCGGGGTTGTAGTCCTGGCAGTTAGCGGCAAAGGTGGCGTAAGCCGCCGGCCGCACGAAGGGCAGGGAAATATGCGGCATGTCGGCTTGCGTCCCCAGCACCTCGGCCGTGGATTCGCGCGCCAGGCCAGGGGCTGATAATCCGCGCTCAATGTAGTCGGGCGTCGTGCGGGACTTGAGACCGGTGAGCCTGA
>JAYSZD010000905.1:0-1168 GCA_043738185.1 Hymenobacter sp.
TACTCCACGACAATCCCCTCTATGAACGAACTGACTGAGATTCGCCACCTGCAAAAAACCGATGCCGAAGCCATCAAAAATGCCATGCTCCTCGCCTACCCGCGCCTGGCCACCTACTGGCCGGAGGCGCAGCTGAACCGGCTGGTAGACATTTTTCCTGAAGGGCAGTTTGTGGTGACGGTGAATGGCGAAGTAGTGGCCGCCGCCTTTGCCATCATCGTCGACCACGACCAGTTTGAGGAAGACCACACGTTTCAGCAGGTAACCGGCGACTATACCTTTAGCACCCACCAGCCCGCCGCCGACACGCTTTACGGCATTGAAGTATTTGTGGTGCCGGCCATGCGCGGGCGGCGGCTGGCGCGTCGCCTCTACGAGGCCCGCAAGGAGCTGTGCGAACGGTTGAACTTGCGCGCCATCGCCTTCGGGGCGCGCATTCCGGGCTACCACGAGTACCAGGAAACGCTTTCGCCCAAGCAATACGTGCAGAAGGTAAAGAACCGCGAAATAATGGACCCTTCGCTGAATTTTCAGCTTTCCAACGATTTTCATCCGGTGCGCGTGCTGCGCGACTACCTGCCCAACGACACGGCCAGTGGCGACTACGCCCTGCTCATGGAGTGGGACAACATGATGTATGACACCCGCCCGGTGCAGCCCATTGCCCAGAAAACGCAGGTGCGCCTGGGCCTCGTGCAGTGGCAGATGCGCCACTACGACGGCCTGGAGGACCTGCTGCAACAGGTGGAATACTTCGTGGATGCGCTGGCCGCCTACCGCGCCGACTTCGCGCTGTTCCCCGAGCTGTTTCACGGCCCGCTGATGGCCGATGCTAACGAGCTGTCCGAGATTGATGCCATTCGCAAGCTGAGCCAGTTTTCGGATGCCATTCTGGCCCGCTTCACCGAGCTGGCCGTGAAATACCACATCAACATCATTACCGGCTCGATGCCCGTGATGGATGAGGCTGGCAAATTGATGAACGTGGGCTACCTGTGCCGCCGCAACGGCAGCACCGAGCGCTACGAGAAAATTCACGTGACGCCCAACGAGGCCAAATACTGGGGCCTCACTGGTGGCAAGAAGCTCCAAACCTTCGATACCGATTCGGGCCGCATCGGCATTCTCATCTGCTACGATTCGGAGTTTCCCGAGCTGGCCCGCCTCC
>JAYSZD010000906.1:0-2879 GCA_043738185.1 Hymenobacter sp.
GGCACCCTCAGCACATTGCCGCAGGGCCGGGACGTGGTGTACCAGTTTTCGGCCGCGCCCGAGCAGGTGATTAATTATGAGAACTGGACGGCCGGAGCCAACAACTTTGTGCGCTACTTCCCCAGCGGCGCCGTGGTGGCCGATGGTCTCGACCTGACCAACGGCCGTAGCGAGCTAATCCTGCAGAGCAAGAACCCCCAGGTGAAAACCTCGCCGCTGGACGTACGCTTCAACAACTTTGACCTGGCTGAGCTAGCCAAAGCCGTGCAGCAGTCCGACTCGCTGTTGGCCGGCACGCTCAACGGCACGGCCGAACTGCGCAACCTGGGCCAGAAAAACATGGCCTTCACGGCCGATGCCACCGTCAAGGGCCTCACCTTTCAGAAGGCCGTCATTGGCGATATTGCCGTGAACGCCACCAACCCCACCGCCAACCGCTACGACATTGATGCCCGCCTGACCGGCGGCGCGAGCGGCTCGGTGGGCGGCGAGGGCAACGACGTGCGCGTGAGCGGCTACTACCAGGCCGACAGCAACGCTCCCCTGAACCTGACCGTGGACGCCCAGCGCCTGCAGCTGCAGCTAGCCCAGGCGTTTTCGCTGGGGCAGCTGGAGCGGGCGGCGGGCTACGCGCGCGGGCAGCTCACGGTGACGGGCGCCGCCGCGGCGCCGGTGGTGCGCGGTACGCTCATCACCTCGCCCGATGCCGCGTTTGCCGTGACGCAGCTGGGCGCACTCTACCGCCTGCCCGGTCAGGAGCTAACGTTTGATGAGCGGGGCATCAAATTTGAGAATTTCACGGTGCGTGACTCAGCCGATAATACGGCAGTGGCCAATGGTTACCTGCTGACCAAGGATTTCATCAACTACGCTTTCGACCTCACGGCCACCAGCGACAACTTCACGGCCGTGAACAGCACCCGCAAAAATAACCCGCTGTTCTATGGCAAACTGATAGTGGACTCCCGGACCCGCCTGACCGGCCCGTTGGAACTGCTCAAAATAGATACCAATGTGACAGTGGTCGACGGCTCCAAGCTTACTATTGAATCGCCGGGCACGGAGGCCAACAAGGTGGATTCGGAAGGCATCGTGGAATGGATTGACAAGAGCGCGCCCGTAGACACCATGCTGCAACGTCAACTGGCCCTGGACACCGTAAAAACGGCTTCCGGCTACGACATTACGGCTGTAGTCACGGTGACCGACCAGACGCCCGTTACCGTTATTATTGACCCCATCAGCGGCGACAACCTGGAGGTGCGCGCCAACGGCACGCTCAACACCAACATCGACCCCACGGGCACCATCACACTCAGCGGCCGGCTGGAGGTGGCCAGCGGCGCCTACCACCTCTCGCTGTATGATTTGGCCTCGCGCGACTTCAGCATTCAGCCCGGTTCGAGCCTGACGTGGAGCGGCGACCCCTACAACGCTGACCTCGACGTGACCGCCGTGTACAAAGTAGACGCCGCGCCTGCCGACCTGCTCGCCGGCCAGGGACTCGACAATGCCGTGGCCAACACCACGGCTCGCAATACCCTGCCTTTCAGTGTGCTGCTGAAAGTAACCGAGAAACTCAGCCAGCCTCTCATCGGTTTCGATATTACCCTGCCTGAAAACCAGCGTGGCGCACTCAGCGGCCAGGTGGAGGCCAAGCTGGCGCAGCTGCGCCAGCCCAACCAGACCTCGGAGCAGAGCAAGCAGGTATTTTCGCTGCTGATTCTGGGCCGCTTCCTACAGCAGAACCCATTTGAGAGCAGCGCCAGCGAGGGCTTCGTGGCCTCGCAGCTGCGCGGCTCGGCCAGCGCTGTGCTCACCGACCAGCTCAACAACCTGACCGGCAAGTACCTCTCCGGCCTGGGCCTCGACCTGGGCGTGACCAACCAGGCCGACTACAGCAGCGGCACCGCCAAAAGCCGCACCGACCTGAACGTGGCCGTGAAGCGCCAGTTCCTCAACAACCGTCTCTCCGTGCGCCTCGGCACCGACATTCCGCTGGGCGGCGCGGGCTCGCAGGCCACGCAGGGCAGCAGCTCGGCCAGCAACTTCGCCGGCGACATCAGCATTGAATATACCATTCTTCGCGACGGTCGCCTGCGCCTGCGTGCCTTCCGCCAGAATGCCTACGAGGACATCGATGGGCAGCTCATCAAAACGGGCGCGGCCCTGGTGTTCCAGCGCGAATACGACAACCTCAAGGAGCTGTTTGAGAAGCTACCGCCCGAAATTAAGGAGCGACGCAAGGAGCAGCGCAAAGAGGAGAAAGCCGAGAAAAAGGCTCTGCAGGATTCACTGCAAGCGCCGCCCACGGCCCGAGTAGACAGCAGCAAAACCGCCCGCGGCCGAACGAAATGAGCAAGCCGTTCTTCCTCGCCCGCCCCCTATTCAATGGCCGCCAAAAGCCGGCTGGCCAACCGTTTAATATTGCCGTTTTGAGTTCAACCACCCCCTTATCCAAGCATTTATTTACCGCCGTGCCTGCCCGCCGCACCCTGCTGCTGGTGCCGGCACTCTTGCTGTTGGGCTCCTGCTCGGGCCTGAAATTCGTGCCCGAAGGCGAGCGCCTCTACACCGGCAGCACGGTAACCATTAAGCCCCCGGCCGACGAGAAAGAAGTAAATAACCAGAGCGCCCTGCAAACGGAGCTGGAATCGGTGGTGGGGCCCAAGCCCAATAGCTCCCTGCTGGGGCTGCGGCCCAAGCTGTACTTCTGGCACATGGGCGTGGGTAAGAAGAAAGGCCTGGGCAAATTCTTCGCCGATAAGTTTGGGGAGCCGCCCGTGTACCTGTCGCAGGCCAAGCCCGCCACCGTGCGCGACCTGATGGTGAACCGCCTGAACAACAACGGTTTTTTCAACGGCAAGACTTCTTTTGAA
>JAYSZD010000907.1:0-2876 GCA_043738185.1 Hymenobacter sp.
GCCGGATTCAATCGAACAGCGGTATTGATGGGCGGGGTGCTTTTTCCATCATGCCCGATGATAAAATCATCGTCCGCTGTAGTTGCGTAGAGCACCGGCCCAAGCCCCCAGATAGCGACGCCCATTTCTTGCCCGTGCGCTTCCCGCATCCTTTTCAGGGTTGCCGGAGTAAGTACCCCTCTGCCAATAGGCTCGTTCTGTGGGCCTTTGAGATGCGCCTGAAAAAACAACGCCAAGTCAGCTAGCGACGTGTACAAAGAGGTGGCGGCTAAAGCGGTGTAATGACGGGGTGTATACTTGGTGCCGTCTTTATGGTAAAATTCCGCCAGCGGGTAAGGCGAGTTTTCATTCCAAACGTAAGTTGAATGAACCATGCCCAGCGGCTGGAATACGGCCTCTTGCATAAAAATCGCAAACGGTTGCCCACTTACTTCTTCTACGACGAGTTGCAGCAGCGTGTACCCGCCGCCCGAGTAGGTAAAAGCACTCCCGGGCTTCCTCCCGACGTATACCGCCCCGCTGATGCCCTCATCGGCGTCAGAGGCTTTGGTCAGGGATTGCTCTATCGACTGGGCCGGTTTTCCTGGTTCATAGCCGGAGTACCCCAGACCGTCGGTGAGCCCGGCCGTGTGGCTCAACAGCCGGCGAACCGTTACGTCGTCGTTATTGAATTCACTCGGCGGCAATTGCCACCGCGTCAGGTAGTTGCTTACCGGCGCATCCAGGTCCAGCTTACCCGCTTCTACTAATTTCATGACGCCGACGGCGGAAATCCATTTGCTTAGGGAGGAAACCTGAAAAACGGTATTTCTATCCGTGGCTTTTCCAACCGAATGATACTTTTCGCTTTCAATAGCGCCCTTTTTGAAGGTGGCCATCGCAAAATTGCCGATAAACTGTTTGGCAATTTCCGCTTCCGTGGCCGTGATAAAATCAGGAGCGGCGTTTCGTTTCGCAATGGGCTGGTGGAACCAGCCGCTTAGGGTTCCCAACAAGACGGCGGCCGCCCATAAAATCATGGTAAAAGCTGTCCCTAAAACATAAAGCACTATTTTTTTCATGACGAGCAGGAGGGAAAGAGGAGCAGCGAATTACCGCCAATAAACAAGGGCTGCCAGTACCTATACTGCCTGCTGTAGCAGCTAGCAAACGATTTATGGCACAAGGTATTGGTTGCCAGACGCCTTTCTGCGGAAATCCATGCCAACGGCTCTAGAACCTTCTGAACGGCACTAGTACCGGCTGCCGCGCCTTCTACCTTTGGCCCATGCGCCGACTCCCCCTGTTTCTCCTGTTGCTGCTCGCGTTGGCCTCCTGCCAACCCGATACGACGTTCGAGGCGGCCGATGCGGTTTTTCAAATGGGCGACGACCGGCGGTGGGCGGCCCCGCGCTACAACGACTCCGGCTGGCGGGCCGAGCGCGGTCCCACCGGCAACCAGGTGTTCTGGATGCGCCACCACGTCACGCTCCTGCACCGGGATTTGGCCGCGCCGCTGGGGTTGCGGGTGCATGCCTTTGGTGGCTTTGAGGTGTATTGGGACGGCACCCGCATCGGGCACAACGGGCGGCCCGCCGGCCCGGCGCGGGCCGAAGTGCCCGGCACCGCCGGCAGCTGCTACCTCGTGCCCGATTCGCTGACCAAACCCGGCCCGCACCTGGTGGCGCTCCGGGCCACGCAGGTCCACCTGGGGCACGACCGGCGCACCCCGCAGCTGGTGCTGGGCAGCTACCCGCGTCTCTTGCGCGACCCGCTGCTGCTGCTGGCCTGCGTGAACCTGATGGCTGGGGCCCTGCTCACGGCCGCCGCCTACTACTTGATTCTCTTCCTCACCGGCCGCCGAAAGGCGTTTGGCAGCCTGGTCTTTAGCCTCATTTGCGCGCTCTGTTTCGCGCTGCTGATGGTGGAATACGTCAAGTTTTACATCAATATTCCGTACCCGCAATTCTACGTGCGCCTGGAAATCATTGGCCTGCTCACCTTTGCCATTGCCTGGCTGGTGCCCCTGTACTTTGCCATCCAGTTCGAGCTAAAGAAAAAGGGCCTACTTGCGGGCGCGCTGTTCGCCGTGCTGGGCGGCATCTACCTTGTCTATTACCACGAGTACGACCTGACCGCGCTGCGCCTGAGCCAGGCCGCGTGGGCGGCCGCGCTGCTGCTCGTGCTGGGGGCCGTTCGGCAGCGGGCACCGGGTAGCGCGCTGGTGCTGGCCGGCTTGCTGGCCAGCGCGGTGACCCATTATTTCCTGGAATTCGATTTCAGCCTCTACCTCGCCTTCACCCTCCTCGTGCTCTGCATGCTCTACCTGCACGCCATCCGGGTGCGGGCCACGGAAAACGAGCGCCAGGCCGCGCTGCTGCTCTCCTCGCGACTGAAGCTGGAACTGCTCAAGAAAAACATCCAGCCCCACTTCATCAAAAACACGCTCACTTCGCTGCTCGACTGGGTCGAGGAGTCGCCCGCGCAGAGCGTCGTCTTCATTCAGGCCCTGGCCCGGGAGTTTGACTTGCTCAACGGCATGGCCGAGGCCACCCTGATTCCGGTGCGACAGGAGATTGAGCTGTGCCAGAATCATTTGCGCGTAATGCAGTTCCGCAAGGAAATCCATTATTCCCTGGAGCAATCCGGCATCGAGCCCGACGACCTCATTCCACCCGCCATTTTTCACACCATCCTCGAAAACGGCATCACCCATAGCCTGCCCCCGGCCGATGGCCGCATCCGCTTCCAGCTCAGCTTCGAGCGCACCGGCCGGCAGAAGAAGTACCAATTGCTCACCTGCGCCCAGCCCCGGCCCGCCGAAACAGGCGGCAAGGCAGGCAGCGGCACGGGCTTCCGCTACATCGCCGCCCGCCTCCAGGAAAGCTACGGCGCGG
>JAYSZD010000908.1:0-1165 GCA_043738185.1 Hymenobacter sp.
ACGGGCCGAGTCGGCGGGGCTCAGTTCGCCGTTTTCGACATAGGTATGCAGCTGGTCGCGGTTGCCGGTAATGGCCGGTTCGGGCACGCCGTTCCAGGCTTGGTAGGTTTTTTCGCGGCCCGCGAAGGTGATGAACTTCAGTTGCGTGTTCTGGGCCTGGTAGCCGGCGGCGAAGTAATACGACTTCAAATCCGACGCTGCCCGGTTCATGTAGCCGTTGGAGGCGATGCGCGAAAGCCGGCCGTCTGCGGTGAAGTGCCCGTTGAGCAGCCCGGTACCGAACGCGACGTTGTTCTTCCAAGTCTGGAACGAGCCGTAGGTGTTCTGGCTTTCGGCGTAGGCCTCGCGGCGGTTGTCGAGCGTGCTCACGTTGATGCTGGCCCCAAAAGCCGCGCCGCCGTTCTGGCTGGTGCCTACGCCCCGCTGAATCTGCAGCGAATTGATGGACGAAGCCAAGTCGGGCAGATTCACCAGAAACGCGCCGTGCGATTCCGGGTCGTTCAGCGGCACGCCGTTGATGGTCGTGTTAATACCCGTGTTGCTCGTGCCCCGAATGCGGATGTCGGTGTAGCCCACGCCCGCCCCGGCATCAGAGTTCACGACCACGGAGGGCGTTTGGTCAAGCAAGTAGGGCAAGTCCTGGCCGAAGTTGCGCTTGGCCAAGTCCTGCTTGCCGAGGTTGGTGTAGGCCGTAGCCGTGCGGTCGTTGGCGCGGGAGGCCGTCACCAGCGCTTCGCCGGTGAGCACGCCGCCGGGCGTGAGCGCCGCGTTCAGGCGCTGCGCATCGGCCTGGCCCTGCACTTGGCGCAACAACTGCTCGTAGCCCAGAAAGGTGATGCGCAGCTCGTGCGGGCCCGCTGGCACGGCGGGCAGCGCGTAGGCCCCGGCGGCATCGGTGCTGCCGCTGGCCGCGCCGTCGAGGAAAATGGTGGCTCCGGGCAATGCCTCGCCCGTGCGGGCATCGGTGATAGTGCCGGACACGGGGCCTTGCGCCCATGCCGGCGCGGCGGCCAGCGCACACAGCGCTGCCCCCGCGAGGAGTACAGTTTTCAAAAAAAGATTATGGCAAAAAATGGAACGCGCCGTCGCCCCAGGGGTCGGAGCGGCAGCGGAAACGTCCGCGGATTGTTTGTTCCCTTCGCCGGCATTACCCGGTTCAGGTTCG
>JAYSZD010000909.1:0-2870 GCA_043738185.1 Hymenobacter sp.
GTGCTTTTCCGTTTTGGTGATACAAAGGTAGGGGAAGGAAACCGCGTCCTGCAAGCCTAGGGCCAAAGTTTTTCTGAAAACGGGGGTTGAGAAAGGTTGTGTGTTGTTTTTCAGGCCTATTAATTTTTGTCGGTTGCTGCTGCGATGGATGTTTTACCTTTGCCATCCGCCTGATGAACGGCTTTTGTGGTGGGGGGATGCTTCCTTTCCCCCGTTGTGGCTCTTTGCGGCGTTCTTCTTTCGTCTTTCCATTCGAAATAATCCTTAGTTCATGTTACTCGATTTTGAACAACCCATTGCCGCCCTTGAAGGCAAGCTCCTTGAAATGCAAAAGCTGGCCGACGAGAGTGACGTCGACGTGAGCGAAGCAGTGGCCGCTTTGCAAGCCAAAATCAAGGCGCTCAAAAAAGAAACTTACGCCAACCTCACCCGCTGGCAGCGCGTGCAGCTCTCGCGCCACCCCGACCGGCCCTATACGCTGGACTATATTGAGGGCATGGCCGAAAAGTTTGTGGAGCTGCACGGTGACCGCACCGTGGGCGACGATAAGGCCATGGTGGGCGGGTTTGGTGAGATTGATGGCCGCACCGTGATGTTCATCGGGCAGCAAAAGGGCCACAATACCAAGCAGCGGCAGTTTCGCAACTTTGGCATGCCCAACCCCGAGGGCTACCGCAAGGCCTTGCGCCTGATGAAGCTGGCCGAGAAATTCAACGTGCCCGTGGTGACGCTCATTGACACGCCCGGCGCTTTTCCGGGCCTGGAGGCTGAGGAGCGGGGGCAGGGCGAGGCCATTGCGCGCAACCTCAAGGAAATGTTTATGCTGAAGGTGCCGGTTGTCTGCGTTATTATTGGTGAGGGCGCCAGTGGTGGGGCCCTGGGTATTGCCATCGGCGACCGGGTGCTGATGCTGGAGAATACTTGGTACTCAGTGATTTCGCCGGAGTCGTGCAGCAGCATTTTGTGGCGCAGCTGGGACTACAAGGAGCAGGCGGCCGAGGCGCTCAAACTCACGGCTACCGATATGAAATCGGCGGGCCTAATCGATGGCATTGTGAAAGAGCCATTGGGAGGCGCCCACACCGCGCCTGAGCAGATGATTGAAACCCTGAAAAACACGCTGCTCAAAACGCTAAAGGAGCTGGGCGCCATGGACCCCGCCGACCGCATCAGCCAGCGCATCGACAAGTTTTCGGCCATGGGCGTGGTGGTGGAGTAATTTTTTGAGCTAGTAGCCTATGGCCGTTAGCTGTTAGCAGCTATTGGGTTTTGAAAAGGCTACTAGCTAACAGCCAGCAGCTAATAGCTAAAATATGACTATTCATACCATCGATACTGGTCTTTTTAAGCTCGACGGCGGCGCCATGTTTGGCGTGGTGCCCAAGAGCATGTGGCAAAAGCTTAATCCGCCCGACGCTAATAATATGTGCACCTGGGCCATGCGCTGCCTGCTGATTGAGGACGGCGGCCGGCTGCTGCTCATCGATAACGGCATTGGCGAGAAGCAGGACGAAAAATTTCGGGGGCATTTTCACTTGCATGGCGACGACACGCTGGAAAAATCCCTGCGCAAGCTGGGCTTCACCAGCGCCGATGTTACCGATGTGTTCCTGACGCATTTGCACTTCGACCATTGCGGCGGCTCGGTGCAGCGCCGGCCGGATGGCGTTTTGCGGGTCGCGTTTCCCAACGCCACGTACTGGAGCAACGAGGCGCACTGGGACTGGGCCGTGACGCCTAACCCCCGCGAAAAGGCGAGCTTTTTGAAGGAGAACATTCTGCCCATTCAGGAAAGTGGGCAGCTGCAGTTTGTGGACGTGGCGGCGGGAGTGCCCAGCCGGTTGGCATCGTTTCGCGAAATAATCAGCGCCGACGGGCACACCGAGAAAATGATGGTGCCCGTGCTGGATTACAAAGGTCGCATCCTGGCATTCATGGCTGATTTGCTGCCCAGCACCGGCCATATTCCGCTGCCTTACGTGATGGGGTACGACATGCGCCCGCTCGTGACCATGACCGAAAAAGAGGCCGTGCTGCGCCGGGCAGCCGATGAAAACTGGGTGCTTCTGCTAGAGCACGACGCCACCCACGAAGCCTGTACCGTGCAGCACACCGACAAAGGCGTACGACTGGCCGAAACCTTACGGCTGGCTGATTTGTAGGCCGGTGCTGGAGACTGCTTTTGCCTAAAGCACTGACGTGCGGCGCTGAGAAACCAATCTTGGCCTGAATAAATCACACGATTTTTCAGGTCCGATGTCCTGAATGTGAACAAAAAACTAACAGCGAATGGCTAACAGCCATTGGCTCATTTCTTAACATGGCCCAGCTGGGGTTGGCATTATCGGGAGGTGGCGCGCGGGGAATTGCCCACTTGGGCGTTCTGGCGGCGCTCGACGAGTTGCGGCTGCCTGTTGGGCAATTAGCTGGGGTAAGCTCCGGCGCAATCGCGGCCGTATTTTACGCGGCTGGCATGCCGCCCCGCGAGATTCTCAACATGCTGCTCGATACGAACCTGTTTCGGCTTACCCGGCCAGCGTTTAATCGTTTGGGACTGCTGCATCTGGATGCCGTGGCGGAGGTAATTGCCCGGCAGCTAGGGTCGAAAGTGAATTTTGAGGACCTGAATATTTCGCTCACGCTGGTAGCAACTGACCTGCTGGCCGGCGAATCGGTGTATTTCAACTCGGGCCCGGTGTTGCCGCCGCTTTTGGCATCTTCGGCCGTGCCCATCGTATATCGGCCGGTGGCGTACCAGGGCCGGCAGTTGGTAGACGGCGGCCTGCTCAACAACCTGCCCGTGGAGCCCCTGCTGGGCCAGGCTGACATTCGCGTGGTGGGCGTAAACTGTAACCCTATCAGCCCGGAAG
>JAYSZD010000910.1:0-1161 GCA_043738185.1 Hymenobacter sp.
TCCTCGATGAGCCAGCGGCTGGCGTACTGACGGGCGCAGACCAGGGCCTGGGCGAAGTTCGTGACGGGCTGGTCACCGAGCAGGAGCCACTCCAGGCCGGCCCCCGGGGCATCCGGGGCCCGCTCTTCCCAGACCCGCACCACGCCGACGGGTACGGGCTCGCCCTTACCCGTGGCCCCGCCCGGCCGCTGCGGGGCGCGCAAGGCCAGGGCCGGGCTGAAGCTCACCTGCAACGTGACTTCGCGCGCCGGCTGGCGGGGCCGCCCGCGCAAGGCCAGCCGAAAGGTGCCGGCGCTGGGCTGCGCCCGCGCCAGTTCGAAGAGGCGGCCAGCCGACATTTTGGCCGCCCCGGCCACCAGGGCCCGGTTCTGGGCCGCCCGCACCACGAAGCCCAGGCCCTGGGCCTGACACTGCTGCAGGTGTTCGTAAATGTCGCCCCCCCGGTCGGCCACCACCACCCAGCGGGCTCCTGGTGGCGGACTGCCGACCGCCCGCAAACTTTGCGCCCACAGGGCCGACTCGCGCACCCGGCCCTGGCGCGGGCGGGAACCGCCGTGCGGGTGCGCTTTCTCGGCTTCGGGCACGGGCTGGCGTACGTGGTACTGCTGGTCCAAAAGGCCCAGCAGCGGCAAGGCAGGCCGTTTGGCGGCCGGGTCGGGGTCCTGCGCGGGCCAGGCGGCGGCCACCAGCGAGTGCAGTAACACGCCCTGGCTCGTGGCCTTGCCCGGTCCGACCGGCCCGAGGCCCGCCCGGCGCTCGGCCGCTTCGGGCCAGCTTAGCTCGGTCGTGTCCTCGACTAGCAGGTAAGTGCCCGGAGCCTGCAGGTGCTGGGCCACCACCTGGCGGTGCGGGGCTTGCAGCGCATCGGGGGTAGCCTGCGCGTGGCCCAGCAACTGGTAAGCCGCCTTGCTGGCATAGGCCTGCCCCTGGCTCAGACGCGGAATACTGGCCCCCGGCACCCGTGCCCATCCCGCCGCCAGCCTCACGACGCGCCGAGCGCGGCGCACGTCGCCCAGACTGACGCCGCCAAAATGCGTTTGCGCCCACTGCTGCGCCTCCCCAAAGTGCGTTGAAATTGACATGCCCGAAAGCTAACACCTACCCACAAAAAAAGCGCCGACCAGAAGGTCGGCGCTTTTCAAAAGTTTTGGGTAAGGACAA
>JAYSZD010000911.1:0-1160 GCA_043738185.1 Hymenobacter sp.
CTGGTGCGCGTGCCCGTGGCCCGGCCCGCGGGCCAGACCCGCTGGTTTGCCTACCTGGGCCGCGTGGCCCTCGAAAGCCGCCGCCTGGCCGTGGTCCTCGTGCTGCTGCTGGCCTTTGCCTACTACGTGGTGGTGGGCAAACAACTGCCGTTGGTGAACACCGGCTTGGTATCGTTCGCGGCCGTTGCGCAGTTTGTGCCCGCCGTGCTCGGGGGGCTCTATTGGAAGGGTGGCACCCGGCGCGGGGCCACGGTGGGCCTGCTGGCTGGGTTTGCGGTTTGGTTTTTTACGCTCGTCTTACCCACATTGGTCGGGCCGGGGCGGCTACCAGAATCCATCCTCACTGAAGGCGTGAGCGGCATCGCCAGCCTGCGGCCCTTTGCCCTCTTTGGACTGGATGGCCTCGATTACCTCTCGCACGGCCTGTTCTGGAGCTGGTTTTTCAATGTCGGGCTTTACGTTGGCCTTTCGCTGGCCCAGCCGCCCACGGCCCTGGAGCTACGCCAGGCCGATGTGTTTGTGGACGTTTTCAGCCGCCGCAGTTTGGGCGAGGAAGTAGCTGGCTGGCAGGGCCGCACCCCGTACCCCGATGTGCGCGCCCTGCTCCTCGGCTTTCTGGGGAAAAAGCGCACCAACCAGGCCCTGCGCACCTTCGCCACCCGCTTCCCCGATGCCATGCCGCCCGCGCAGGAAGGGGAATTCACGCAGGCACTCAGTCACCCAGTCACCGTCCCCGCCGACCCGCGCCTGCTCACCTACGCCGAAAAGCTGCTGGCCGGTAGCCTGGGCCCGGCCAGCGCCCGCATGTTGGTGGCCTCGGTGGCGGGGGCCGAACAAATCAGCTACGACAGCGTGGTGGGCATTCTCAAGGAGAGCCAGCAGCTGCTGGAGGCTAACCGCCAGCTCCAGAAGCAGAGCCGCCAGCTGCAGCGCCTCACCGAAGAGCTGCGGGCCGCCTATGACCAGCTCCAGGCCCTCGACCAGCGCAAGGACGAATTTCTCTATACCGTGACGCACGAGCTGCGCACGCCGCTCACCAGCATCCGGGCGCTGGCCGAAATCCTGGCCGATAACCCCGATTTAGAAGAAGAAGAGCAGCAGCGCTTCCAGCTCACCATTGGGCGCGAGGCCGAGCGCCTCACCCGCCTCATCTCGCTGGT
>JAYSZD010000912.1:0-2862 GCA_043738185.1 Hymenobacter sp.
GCCCGCGCCCACCACCCGGAACCGTTCCCCTTGCCGCAGCGCCAGCGAATCGGCCAAATCAGGAGAGGTGATGATGGAGGTGCTGACGCCCGTGTCGAGCAGAAAATTGTAGGGCCCCGACCCGTTTAGCTTTGCTTTTATAACCAAAAGGTTACGCTGCAGCTGAATGGGCACGTGCACCCGCTGCCGTTGGCTGTTCGTCAACTCAAAGGGTGCTGCTTCCGGTCTGGCCTGCGCCCGTGTGCGGGAAGGTATTCCCCAGCAGAAGCTTAGGAAAACCAGCAAACACACAAAATGTGGGACCAACATAAACAGCAGGGCGAAACCAGATTGGTAAATTAAGCGAATTAGACGCGCTTTTACCTAACACCGCCCCGTTACTCAAACGGTTCCCAGACTCCGGCAGGATTGAAACGCAGGTTTCCGCGCTCAATAGACAGCGGCGCGGCTATATTGTTGTGGTAGAGCTGGCCCGTGCCCAGGCCCTGCGCGAAGCCCCGTACGTCGTATTCGCCCGTGAGCTGCGCCACGGCATTGAGGCCAACGTTGGACTCCAGCGCCGACGTAACCCACCAGCCAATGCTGCGGGCCTCGGCCAGGGCAATCCAGCGGTGGGTGGCCGCGTGGCCGCCCAGTAGCGTGGGTTTGAGCACGATGTAGGCGGGGCGCACCTCGTCCAGCAGCGCAGCTTGTTTGCTCGGGTCGCTCACGCCAATTAATTCTTCATCGAGCGCGATGGGGATGGGGGAGGTTCGGCAAAGGACTGCCAGCTCGGGCACCTGACCAGCGGCAATGGGTTGCTCGATGGAGTGAACCCCAAACGCCGCCAGCCGCGCCAGCTTGCCAGCCGCCTCGGCCGGGGCAAACGCGCCGTTGGCATCTACCCGCAGCGTAAGCTGGTCGGGCCCTGCCACAGCCCTTATTTCGGCCAGCAGCGCCAGCTCGGTTTCAAAATCCAGGCTTCCTATTTTGAGCTTGAGGCAGGAGTATCCGGCGGCTAGCTTCTGTTGAATCTGTTCGCGCATAAAGGGCGTGTCGCCCATCCACACCAGGCCGTTGATGGGCAGCGGAGCCCGGCCCTGGCTGAAAGCGTTGGCATAGAGCTGGTGCCGCCCGCCCAGGGCTAGGTCCAGTACGGCGGTTTCGAGCGCAAAAACCAGCGCCGGAAACTCCGGACCCACAAATGCCGGCGCATCGGCCGCCGCGAAGGTGGCAAATGCGCCGGCATTGAACCGGTTGCAGAGCTGCGCCACGGCCGCCGGAAAGCCAGAGCCAAAATCGGGGCTCAGGCCGGCGAGCGGGGCGGCTTCGCCCACGCCCACCACTGCGGGTGCGGCATCATCGGCGAGGTGCAGGTACCAGGCCACGTGTTCGGCCAGGGCTCCGCGGGAGGTGCGGGCCGGGAAGTTGAAGCGCAGCGCGCGGTGCGTAAAGCGGAGACGGAGCATGCCGCAAAGATGCGCTGCCGGCCGCAAATAGCTTTTCTACTTGCTGCTGTCCGATTTACCCCGGCGGCTTACCAGACCGCCCTTGCGGCCGGCGTCGCGGGCCTCTTGGGCGGAGAAGCGGTGGCCCCGGCCGCTGGCGTGGGAGGCTTTGCCTCCTTCGCTGGCGATGCGGCGTTGCGTTTCCGGGCTCATGGCCGCGAAACCGCGCCGGCTCTTGGCACCCACCCGGTTGGCGGGGCGGGGCGCCACCTTGGTAGCAGTGGCCGAATCAACGGTATTTGAAGCTGAAGTATTCATAGCAATATTAGAAGAAAGGTTTGTTTGATGCAATTGTAATAAAAGCTTGCTTAAAAACCTACTCCAACCCTTCCTGCTTAGTTGGTATTTAAGTCCAGAACCGGCATAAATACCACTTTTTACGGAGGAGCTTGTACGTACTTTACATCCGGGGCCTACGTTTTTTTCCCGGCTGACCAGCTGCCGGGGCGCCCGGCCCCACCGGCGCCCAACGTAACCTCCGGTCGGCAAATTGGGTTACTGATGCGGTTCCTCACTTGTCCCGTTCTATGTTCGAAACCCAAACCCACCCAGCGGCTGCCCGCGTTGCGGCATCCTGGCCCGTGCGCTACCAGGCCGTGCGCGCCCAAAGCCAGGCGCTGTGCGCCCCGTTGCTTCCCGAAGACACCGTGGTGCAGCCTATGCTCGACGTGAGCCCGCCGAAATGGCACTTGGCCCATACCACCTGGTTTTGGGAAACATTTTTGCTGACGGAGTACGCGCCCGACTACCAACTCTTCCACCCCGATTACGCGTTTCTGTTCAATTCCTACTACAACTCCCTGGGCTCCCGTGTGAACCGGGCCGACCGCGGCACGCTCTCGCGCCCGCCCCTGGCCGACGTGCTAGCCTACCGCGCCCACGTCGATGCCGCGATGGATGCGCTGCTGGCCGAAAATGAGGATTTGCCCGCCACTCTCTACGAGCTGTTGGAGCTGGGCCTGCAGCACGAGCAGCAACACCAGGAGTTGCTGGCTACTGACATCAAGTATATTCTCAGTACCAGCCCTTTGGCTCCGGCTTATCTCAGTGAAAAGTTAAAAATCGAAAGCGAAAAGGCGAAAGACGATACCAGTCATAACCCCAAAAATTTAACTTTTAACTTCAAGCCAGCGTCATGGTTGGCCGTGCCGGGCGGCGTGCACCACATTGGCTTTCAGGAAACCGGTTTTTGCTTCGATAACGAGCTGGCGGCGCACGAGGTACTGTTGGCGCCGTTTGAATTACAGAACCGACTGGTAACCAATGCCGAATACCTGACCTTTATGGAAGCCGGGGGCTACCAGGACTTCCGGTACTGGATGGGCGAGGGCTGGGACCTGGCCCAGGCCCAGGGCTGGGAAGCACCGCTGTACTG
>JAYSZD010000913.1:0-7231 GCA_043738185.1 Hymenobacter sp.
ACCCGATGCTTGATAAACTAGAAGCCATCAGCCAGCGCTACAACAACGTGAACGAGGAGCTGATGCAGCCCGACGTGATGTCGGACCTGAAACGCTACAAGGCGCTCAACAAGGAATACAAGGAGCTGGGCAAGATTGTGGCCGAGTACCGCAACTACCAGGGCGTGCTCAGCAACATCGAAAACGCCCGCACGGTGATTTCGACCGAGAAGGACGAGGACTTCCGCCAGATGGCCAAGGACGAGCTTGACGAGCTGCAGCCCGAGCAGGAGCGCCTCGAAACCCTCATCAAAGACCTGCTGCTGCCCAAGGACCCCAACGACTCGAAGGACGTTATTATGGAAATCCGGGCCGGCGCGGGCGGCGACGAGGCAGCCCTGTTTGCCGGCGACCTGCAGCGCATGTACATGCGCTTTGCCGAAAAGCAGAACTGGAAAATGGAGCTCATCGACGCCATGGACGGCACCGCCGGCGGCTACAAGGAAATCATCGTGGCCGTGCGCGGCGAAGACGTGTACGGCAAGCTCAAGTTTGAGAGCGGCGTGCACCGCGTGCAGCGCGTGCCGGCCACCGAAACCCAGGGCCGCATCCACACCAGCGTGGCCTCCATCGTAGTGATTCCCGAAGTAGAAGAGTTCGACATCGAGCTGAACATGGGCGACATCCGCAAGGACTACTTCTGCTCCAGCGGCCCCGGCGGCCAGTCGGTGAACACCACGTACTCGGCCGTGCGCCTCACCCACCTGCCCTCCGGCCTCGTGGCCCAGTGCCAGGACCAGAAGTCGCAGCTCAAAAACTTCGACAAAGCCCTGGCCGTGCTCCGCTCCCGCGTGTACGACATGGAGCTGGCCAAGAAGAACGAAGCCGACGGCCTCGTGCGCAAAAGCATGATTGGCGGCGGCGACCGCAGCGACAAAATCCGCACCTACAACTACCCGCAGGGCCGCGTGACCGACCACCGCATCGGCTACACCGTCTACAACCTGGCCAGCGTGATGGAAGGCAACGTGGACGACTTCGTGGAGCAGCTCCGCATCGCCGAAAGTGCCGAGCGCCTGCAGGAAGGCGTAACCAAGTAACCGAAACCGTTGAACGGCAACATCCCCTCCTTACCAAGGAGGGGAGTTTTTGCGCCAGCAAAAATGGGGGTGGTGCCACCGGAGGGAAGGCGTCCGGGCCGTCTGCATTTACTCCCAGGCTGTTCCGGCAATTTTTCCCAGGCCCGCACGTTCACCGTCCACCCTCCGGTGGCACCACCCCGGTTTCAGCTGCGCTGAAACGTCCTCTCCTTGGTAAGGAGGGGAATTGACGTCCTACTATGCGCCATCTCTTCCCTTTATTCCTTGTTTTCAGCTGCTTGCTCACGCTGCTGCCCGGCTGTGAGCCGAAGGAAAACCTGGTGCAAACCTCGGGCAGCCTGGAATTCTCGGCCGACACGGTGCTGTTTGACACGGTTTTTACCACCGTCCGAACCGTTACCAAGCGGCTGTGGGTGTACAACCGCAACCGCGGGGCGGTGAAAACCGACGTGAGTCTGGCCGCAGCCGCGGGCACACCGTTTTCCGTGCTCATCAATGGCGATGCCGGACCGGCCGTTTCGGGCGTCACCATTAGGGGCAACGACAGCCTGCTGGTGCTGGTGCGGGCTGTGATTGGCGATAACGGCCAGGCCACCGTGGCCAAGCAGTTTTTGGTTTCGGAGGACCTGCGCTTCCGCACCAACGGCAACGAGCAAGTGGTGAAGCTGGTAGCCTACGGCCAGAACGCCTACTTCCACCGCGCCGACATCATCCGCGCCGATGTGACCTGGGCCACCGATAAGCCCCACGTCATCATCAACGCGGACGTGGTGCAGGGCGGCGTGGCCTACCCGGTGGGCGTTATCGTGACGCAGGGCGTCACGCTGCGCATTCCCAGAGGCGCGCGCGTGTACTCCCACGCGGGCGCCTTCCTGCAAGTCGATGGCACCTTGCTGGTGAATGACCTGAGCGAGCCCAATGCCTTCGTTCCCACCGATACCGTGAAGGCCGGCAACGCCAACATCGTGCGCTTTCAGGGCGACCGGCTGGAGCCGTACTACAACGACATTCCGGGCCAGTGGGGCGGCATCGTATTCACCGAAACCAGCAGCAACAACCACATTCGCTACGCCGAAATCAAGAATGCCACCTTCGGCGCGCTGCTCTACAACCCGAACGGAACGACGCACCCCGACCTGGCGCTGAATAACACCGTCATCCGTAATATTTCGGGCTCGAATATCTCGTTTGCCAATGCTTCAGCCAGCACCGGCGGGGGCGTCATCAGCTACTCTGGCGACGTGATGGCGACCAATTGCCTGTTCACCAACTGCGGCGAGTACGCCGTGCTGGGCGTGGGCGGCGGCACCTACAATTTCAATTTCTGCACCTTCGCCAACTATACACCCTCCTTCCGCCGCGAAACCTCCTCTCTCACGTTCACCAACGAGTTCGAAACCACCACCGGCATCGTGAAGCGGCCCACCAGTGTCAGCATTCTCAACTCCATTGTGTGGGGCTCATTTGAGGACGAGCTGTTCGTAAAAAACCACCCCGAATACGCTTTGCTCACCGTTCAGAATAACCTGCTGCGCACCAAAGAATACGCCACTACGCCAGCCGTCGTCGGCGCCGCGGGGGTCGCCAACCTCGTCAATGTAGACCCGATGTTCAAGCGGATTTTCTCTGATAACCCGGACTACACCTTGCAGGACAAGTCGCCCGCCACCACGCCCCGCCGGCCCGCCGTCGGCTCCGTGCCGGCCGCCGATTTGCGCAACCTGCCGCGCAACCCCAACCCCAGCCTGGGCGCCTACGAGCACAAGCTTTAAGCTTATTCCACCCGCCCCGCAGCGGCGTAGTGCAGCGTATCGAACAGCACCAGCTTTTGGGTTCCCGTTACTTCGTAGCTGCGCAGCTGGCCGTTTTGCAGCCGGAAGCGCAGCTCTTTCTGAGCTGAAAAAAGCGGGTTGCTTTGCACGATGGTGGCCGCGATTTCCTGAGCTTGCGGGCCTTGCTGCACCACCGTAAGGCGCGAAACGGGCGCATTGGGCTGGCCGGGCCGGCGGGTGTAGGTGCGGCGCAGCTGCCCACCGGGCAGCACCACCGAATCCACGGCGTAAGCGCCACGCAGGGCAGCTTTGTTAATGTCGGCCTGCAAAAAAATCTGCAGCTCATCGGCCCATTTCACGGTGGGCACGCGCACGGTTTCGACTGGGTTGCCGCGCAGGCTCACCCGTTTGACAACGGCCGCCTGGCGCTGCGCCAGCGCCTCAATCTGCTCGTTCACCAAGCCTTTCACATCAAAATAGAGCGGCGCGCGCGCGGCCGGGGCCGCCGGCGCGGCCTCGCCGCAGCCCGCCAGCACCACGCTACCCGCCAGCCAGTACCACCGGGCCGGCAAACGAAGTGCGCTCAGCTTCGGGAGGCGCTTACGCATTCAGCGTCGGGCTCGGGGCCATTGCCGGGCGCAGGAGGCTCTGGCCGGTCATTTCCAGGGGCTGGGGCAGGCCCATCAGCTCGAGGATGGTGGGAGCCAGGTCGCCCAGCTTGCCATCAGCCAGCGCACCCACGTAGTCGTGGTCGACCAGAATGCAGGGCACCATGTTGGTGGTGTGCGCCGTATTGGGCGAGCCGTCGGCGTTGCGCATAAACTCCGCGTTGCCGTGGTCGGCGATGATAATGCTGGCGTAGCCGGCGGCCAGGGCGGTTTCTACCACCACGCGGGCGCAGGCATCGGTCGTTTCCACAGCCTTCACCACGGCTTCAAACACGCCGGTGTGGCCCACCATATCGGGATTGGCGAAGTTCAGCACCACAAAATCGGCGGCCCGGGCCTGCAGTTCCGGCACCAGCGCCGCCACCAGCTCGGCGGCGCTCATTTCGGGCTGCAGGTCGTAGGTAGCCACTTTGGGCGAGGCCCGCATGATGCGCGTTTCGCCTTCAAAAGCCAATTCGCGGCCACCCGAGAAAAAGAACGTGACGTGCGGATACTTCTCGGTTTCGGCAATGCGAATCTGGGTTTTGCCGTGCGCGGCCAGCACCTCACCCAGGGTATTGTTGAGGTTGTCAGTTTCGAAAACGGGCGTGACGCCCGCGAACGTGTCGTCGTAGTTCGTCAGGGTGAGGTAGTGCAGGTTCAGGCGCTTCATCTGGAAGGCGTGGAAATCCTGCTGGGTGAGCACCTCGGTTATTTCGCGGCCCCGGTCGGTGCGGAAGTTGAAGCATAGCACCACGTCGTCGGCCTGAATGGTAGCCAGCGGCTGGCCGTCGGCGCCGGTCTTCACGATGGGCTTCAGAAACTCATCCGTCACGCCTTCCTTGTACTGCTCCTGAATGGTTTGAATCAGGTTTTGGGAAGACGTGCCGATGCCGTTCACCAGTAAATCGTAGGCCACCTTCACCCGCTCCCAACGTCGGTCGCGGTCCATGGCGTAGTAGCGGCCCACTACGGAGGCAATTTTGGCCCCGCTGCGTTCCAGCGACTCTTCCAGCTCGTTCACGTAGCGCACGCCGCTCTTGGGGTCGGTGTCGCGGCCGTCGGTGAAGGCGTGCACGAACACGCGCCGCACCCCGGCTTCGTGGGCAATGGTGCACAGGGCCTTCACGTGGTCGATGTGCGAATGCACGCCGCCATCCGACAGCAAGCCAATGAGGTGCAAGGGCTTGTCGTTAGCAATGGCGTAGTCGAAAGCCTTCACCAGCGCGGGCATCTGCCCCAGCTTGCGCTCCCGAATAGACTTGCCGATGCGCACCAGCTCCTGGTTTACCACGCGGCCGGCCCCAATGTTCATGTGGCCCACTTCGGAGTTGCCCATCTGGCCTTCGGGCAGGCCCACGGCCTCGCCCGAAGCCTGCAGCCGGCTGTGCGGAAAATGCTGCAACAACTCCTCATAGAACGGGGTTTTAGCCGCGTCTACTGCCGAAACCGTTGCGTTCTGGGGAATTCCCCACCCATCCAGAATCACCAATAACACCTGTTTGCTCATGCCGCAAAGATACGGCAGCCTCGCCCAGTAGGAGGGATTTATCTACCTTCGCAACTCGTTAGCTGGCCCTGTCTCTTACCGGATATTTTTCTCCAAAGAGTACAGAAGCCCTACTTCCTGGCACCATTTTCGCTTTATTTCTAACGCGAATGACGCATCTACTACCTTATTCGATGAAACGCTATTTCTTTAAGACACTATTTCTAAGCTGGCTATTCCTGTTCGGTTTTGTCGCGGCCCACGCACAGTCCGAAAACCTTGGGGCCATTCGCTCAGCGCTGCGCAACGGCTCGTCCCGCGAGTTGTCACAATACCTCGCTCCCACCGTCGAAGTTGGTTTCGATGGTGACAAGAAAGGCTACAACGCCACCCAGGCCGAGCTGGTCATCAAAGACTTCTTTGCCAAAAACGCCCCCAGCGCGTTTGAATTCATTCACCAGGGCGAGAGTAAGGAAGGCATTCAATACGCCATTGGCCGCTACACGGGCCGCAACGGCGTGTACCGCGTGTTTGTGAAGCTCAAGCCCTCCAAGGGCGCCCCACAGATTGACACGTTGGATTTCACGGAAGAATAACTTCTGAATCAGTTTTTTGAGAAACCTGACCGGCACCGGTCAGGTTTTTTTATGCCCGCCCAGGCAACGTTTGGAACAAGTACCGCCCTGGTTCGGCCCGGCACCGGGCTGCTGTTTTTACGAAGGCGGGCATCCGGTTTTATTCGCAAAGACAGGGGCCGTACCTTTGTCCCGTGCAAACTCCTACCCCATCCTATCTGACGCCCGAAGCGCTGACCGCCTTCATCCGCACGGCCCTGGCCGAGGACGTGGGCGACGGCGACCATTCGGCCCTCTCCGCCATTCCGGCCGATGCCCGCAACCGTGCCCACCTACTGGTGAAGGGCGAAGGCCTGCTAGCCGGCGTGGCGCTGGCCCCACTGATTTTCAGCGCAGTGGACCCTTCCCTGACCCTAAACGTGCTGCTCACCGACGGCACGCCGGTGCAGCACGGCGACATTGCCTTCACGGTGGAAGGCCCGGCCCGCAGCATTCTCACGGCCGAGCGCCTGGTGCTCAACTGCATGCAGCGTATGAGCGGCATCGCCACCTACACGGCGCAGCTCAACATGCTGCTCGCCGGCACCAGGGCCAAGCTGCTCGACACCCGCAAAACCACCCCCAATTTCCGCATCTGCGAGAAGTGGGCGGTGCTCATTGGCGGCGGCGTGAACCACCGCTACGGGCTGTTCGACATGATTATTCTGAAGGACAACCATGTGGACTACGCCGGGGGCGTGGCCCAGGCCATAGCGGCCAGCCGGGCCTACCTGGCCAGCACCGGCCGGCAGCTGCCCATCGAAATCGAGACCCGCTCCCTGGGGGAAGTGCAGCAGGTGCTGGACGCCGGGGGCGTCGACCGCATCATGCTCGACAACATGGATGTGGAGCTGCTGCGCGAGGCTGTGGCCCTGATTGATGGCCGGTTTCCGACCGAAGCCAGCGGCGGCATCACCGAACAAACCATTGCCAGAGTTGCCAGTACCGGCGTCGACTACATCTCCGTAGGAGCCCTCACGCACTCCGTTAAAAGCTTGGATTTAAGCTTAAAAGCATATTAAACAGTGGTTAGCGGTTAGTGATTAGTGGTTAACGTGGAACATTCTGATTACTGAATAGCCCGACCATCGTCACTAACCGCTTACCGTTAATCATTAACCCCCGAAGATGAACCAACCCAACCAACGCGGCGGCGGCGGCGGCTTCCGCCAGGCCCAGCAGGCTTCGCCGCTGGCTATTCGCACCAAGAAAACACAGTTTGATACCAATACCTATACCCGCCTGGCAATGGCCGAAGTGTGGAAAAAGGACTGGGTATACGCCCTGATTCCCTTTGCGCTGGGGTTGCTGCCCGCCATTTTTGTGCATTCGTGGTGGTGGCTGGCGCTGGCGGTGGTGCTCACGGTGCTGTTTGTGCTGTTTCGGTCGGCGCAGGTAACCGGCGTGACGCAGATGGAGCAAAGCAAGCCGCTATTTGAGCGCATGAGCTTTGAGATGGACCAGAAACAACTGCTGCTACGCGTGGGCCCTGAGAAAGAAGGCAAAGCCATGCAGCTGACCTGGGACATGATTGGCCGCGTCCGCCGCGATGGCGATGCTTACCTGCTGTATCTCAAGCCCGGCACGCCTCCCGAGGGCATCGCACCGTGGCGGAAGTGGCTGGCGAAGG
>JAYSZD010000914.1:0-2851 GCA_043738185.1 Hymenobacter sp.
AGCGCGGACTCGCCAAGGCCGCGCCGGGTCAAACGTCCTCCAACGCGCGGACTCGCAAAGTCCGCGCTACACTCACTTCGAAACCGGCCTGAGTCGTCGAACCGACGAGTGATTTGCTCGTTTCAGTCTTTGTTATATTTAGAATTCAGCTTCTCCCATGCGTACCGTCAAGCAGCAGCACCGCGCCGTGAGCGCGCCCATTGCCGACCTCGTCACCTACCGGGCCCTGCCCACGGCGTCCATCGAGTACGTGGACCCGTTTCTGTTTCTGAACCACCACGGGCCGCAGGTGTACCGGCCCCACAACAACGGCCTGCCCTTTGGTCCGCACCCGCACCGGGGCTTCGAAACCGTGACCTTTATTCTGGAAGGCGACATTCTGCACAAGGACAGCAGCGGCCACGAGAGCGTGATTGAAGCCGGCGGCATTCAGTGGATGACGGCCGGCAGCGGCCTGATTCACGCCGAAGTGTCGTCGGAGAATTTCAAGCAAACCGGCGGCCCGCTCGAAATCCTGCAGCTGTGGGTGAACCTGCCGGCCAAGGACAAGATGACGGCCCCGCGCTACATCGGCCGGCAGCGCGACGAGATTCCGACCGTGACGCTGGACGGCGGCGTGCGCATCCACGCGGTGTCGGGCGAGTGGGCGGGCACGGCGGGCGCCGTGCAGCCGCTGGCCGACGTGCAGCTGGCCTGGCTGGAGCTGCCGGCCGGCAGCCGCGCCGTGCTGCCCATCGCGGCCGAGCGCAGCATTTTCTTCTACACCGTGCGCGGCACCCTGCGCGTGAACGGCACCGAAACCGAGGCCCGGCAGCTGGCCGAATTCAACCACGACGGCGACGAGCTGGCCCTGGAAGCCAGCACCGACGCCCTGGTGCTGCTGGGCCACGCCCGGCCGTTTGGCGAGCCGGTGGTGAGCGGCGGGCCGTTTGTGATGAACACCGAAGCCGAAATTCAGCAGGCCTACACCGACTACCGGCGCGGGGCGTTTGGCACCTGGAAAGGCTAGCGCGGAAAAAACACCCGAAAATTAACCTCTGCCGCCACCTTCTGGTTGTGCGCTGCAACCCGGCGCCGGTTTGGCGCGGGCGTGTTTTCCTGAGTTTGTAATTTGTCGATGCAGCAGTTCAACCGTTCCATTTACTTCGAAAACAGCATTGGCCGAATCTGGGAAGAGCCCGGCGGCTACCTGCGGCTCGAATACCGCGCCGGAATACGCGAAATCGCGCAGTTTCGGGCCTTGCTCACGCACACGGGGCAGGCCCTGAACCGGCGGCAGTGGGCTAAAGTGCTGGTAGACCAGCGGAGCATGGCCCCATTCAGCGCCACCGAGCAGGACTGGATGACCAACGAGTGGCTGCCCCGCGCCGTGGCCGAGCACGGCTACCGCTACGGCGCCGTGCTGGTGGCCAACGACGTGTTTGCCCGCCTGGCCATGAACCAGCTGATGCTGGCCACCCGGCCTCTGGCCCACACCTACCGCACCTTCGAAGCCGAAGAGGCCGCCGTGGCGTGGCTTGCGCAGCAGTAGCGGGGCATTGATTTGGGAAGGCAACCGACGGCCTGGCCAACCTGTTGGGTCGCTACAGCCTGGACATTCAAACAGTTGAGCGGTTCAATTCGGTGGAGAAGTCATCATCAGCCGCGAGCGGGTGGCCGCGTTCAAAACCTGGCTCGACCAGTGAGAAAACGGGCTGGGTTACCCGGGCTGCCAGCGTGTAGCTTTGGGGGCACCCCTTTTCCTTATTTCGGCTATGCTCAAAACCCTGTTTTTCGGCTTGGGCCTGGCCCTGGCCGCCCCCGCCGCCTTCGCGCAAACGGCCCCTGCTGCACCAGTTGCCAAAGTGCCTCAATACGAGTACTGTCTTTTGGTTGCTAGTAGTACCTACTATAATGCACGGCTTGAGTTTGGACAGCGGCTCAAAGACGCTCCCGAAAATCCTGCGCTGATTCAAGCCGATGTGGCCGTGCGCAAGCTGCGTTCGGTAGTGGCTGCCCTCAACTATATGAGCGGCCAAGGATGGGAATGCATCAACGTAACCACAGTTGCGGATAATACTGCTAACCCAGACATCAGTTATCTGCTGCGGCGCGCCAGGTAGGCTGCCTCGGGTTCATGTACAACGGCAGCACAGGCTAGAGACGCAGCTCTGAGAAAGGCTCTAACTTACTTTTTCGGCTACTTCGGCATCGACCTGCCCGGCCAGCAGGTCCTCGAAGGTCTGGCGGCGGCGGATGAGGCGCAGCTCGCCGTCTTCGAGCAGCACTTCGGCGGGCCGGGTGCGCGAGTTGAAGCTGCTGCTCATTTCGAAGCCGTAGGCGCCGGCGTTGTGGAAGGCCAGCAGGTCGTTTTCGCGGATGTCGGGCAGCAGCCGGTCCCAGGCAAAAGTGTCGGTTTCGCAGATGTTGCCCACCACGGTGTAGAGCCGGCCCGTGCCTTTGGGGTTGGTCAGGTTGCTGATGTGGTGATAGCTGTCGTAGAACATGGGCCGAATCAGGTGGTTGAAGCCCGAGTTGACGCCCGCAAACACGGTGGCGGTGGTCTGTTTCACCACGGCCACGCTCACCAGCAGGTAGCCCGATTCGCTCACCAGGTACTTGCCGGGCTCGAACCAGCACTCCAGCGGCCGGCCGTATTCTTTCTCGAAGGTTTTGAAGGCCTCGGCTACCTGCACGCCCAGGGCGTCCACGTCGGTTTCGGCATCGCCGGGCTTGTAGGGCACTTTAAAGCCCGAGCCCAGGTCCAGAAAGTCCAGTTCGGGGAAGCGGCCGGCGGCATCGAACAGGATTTCCAGGGCGCGCATGAACACGCCCACGTCCTTGATTTCGGAGCCGGTGTGCATGTGCAGGC
>JAYSZD010000915.1:0-7210 GCA_043738185.1 Hymenobacter sp.
GCGCCGGGCCTCCGGGTAGTTGGTGAGCAGCACCTGAAACCCCCGGTCGAGCCGGAAGCCGTCGGGCGTGACGTCGGTGCGCACGCGGCCGCCCACGGCATCGGCCGCGTCGAGCACGAGTACGGACCGGCCGGCGCGGTGCAGCCACGTAGCGCAGGCCAAGCCCGCCATACCGGCCCCAATGATGATGATGGGTTTTGAGGAAGAAGTCATGCGTGATTTAATGTCTGATGTTACGCAATGGGTGGTAGCGCGAACGTTGTAGTTCGCGTTTACGCGGCTTTAACGGCGCGGGGACGCGAACTACAACGTTCGCGCTACACCGCTGGCGGCACTTCAGCGAAAGCGCTGCGTAACAGCAGTTAATGTGTAAGTGGGATGCAGAAACCTGCCTCGTGAATTATTGCTACGCAGCCAGTCTACGCTTCAACTAAGCAAACATGCGCAAGCAAGCAAATACGCCATACAACGCATTGACTACCATAATGTAATTCTGTAGTTTCGCCGCCAGAAACTTGTGGCTCATTACTTAAACAGCTTGGGCATTTTGCGCTCCTTCCATTTCTTGCGCGTCTTCATGGTCCAGAACCCGGCCACGCCGTTGCGGCGCAGGTCCACTTGCCAGGCGCCCATTTGCTGGCCCAGACGGTAGCCGGTGGCCTGGTCCTTGGGAAATTGCTTTTTGATGGCCGCGTAGTCGGCTGCGGCAATGTCCTTGCCCACTTCGCCGTGGCAGCGCAGGCACAGCGCGTTGTTCAGCGTAATGGGGCGCTGGTAAAAAAACACCTCCTGCGACGTGCGCCGGATGGTGCGGGTAGTGTCGGTGCGCATCTCCTCGGCACTGAGGGCTATCTGGTGGGCCGCGTTGCGCGGGCGGGCACTCACGCGTCGCGCATTGGCCTTCAGCACATTGGCCAGCGAATCGACGAAAAAATACGTTTCGGGCCGGCAAAATTCGGCAGCCCCGGCCACGCCGCCGACGGCCAGCTCGCGGGCCAGCGTGCGCCGCAGCAGCGTGTCGGCGGTGGCCGTAAGCGAGTCGCCGGCCCAGCGCGTGGCCCGCAGCAGGTCATTGGGCATAATGCGCTTCACCTCCCAGTTGGCTGTTTCAATGCCGATGCGCTTGGAGTCTTTGAGGTGTTCGATTTGGTCGGGGCGGCAAGCGGCAGCGGCCAGCAGCAGCGCCCCCGCCAACGTGTAGCGGGCGGCGCGCGCAACGCCAACGGACCCGGGAATCAGATAAAAAGCGTTTTTCAACATCACACCAAGCATAATACAACAACTTCAAACTGCCCAACGCACGTTCCTATTTCAGCAGATAAGCCCGTAGCTGTTCGTAATCAACCGCCAACGGCACACTTCGTTTAGTGCGGTTTTGCAGCTTCGCCACCGCTTCAGGTAATGGAATGGAGTGGCCCAGAATGGGTTCTACCACGTCGGGGAACTTAACCGGGTGGGCCGTGGCCAAAAGCAGTCCCGCAGCCGCCGGGTGCCGGGCCTGGTAGCGGCGCAAAGCCGTATGGGCCACGGCGGCGTGGGGCTCCAGCAAATAGCTCTCGGCCGCCCACACCTCCCGAATGGCCGCCACGGTGTCGGCATCGGTCACGGTGTCGGCGCTGAGGGCGGCGCGCAGCTTGCCCAGGTCGTTGTTGAAGAGCTCCAGAATGCGCACGAAATTGCTGGGGTTGCCCACGTCCATGGCGTTGGAGAAGGTGGGCACGGCCGGCCGCGGCGCGTAGCCGCCCGTGCGCAGGTACACCGGCACGGGGTCGTTGGCGTTGCAGGCCGCGATGAAGTGCCCCAGCGGCAGCCCCGACGCCTGCGCCAGCAGCCCGGCGCACAGGTTGCCAAAGTTGCCGCTCGGCACCGAAACGACCGGCGCGGGCGCCCCAGCGGGCCACTGCTGCCAGGCAAGGCAGTAGTAAATCTGCTGCGGCAGCCAGCGCGCCACGTTGATGGAGTTGGCCGAGGTAAGGAAGCGCCGTTGGGCCAGTTCCCGGTCCTGAAACGCCTGCTTCACCAGGGCCTGGCAGTCGTCGAAGGTGCCGCTCACTTCCAGCGCCGTGATGTTCTGGCCGAGGGTGGTGAGCTGCTGCTCCTGCACTGGGCTCACCTTGCCCGACGGGTAGAGAATGACGACTTCCACCCCCGGCACGCCCAGAAAGCCGCTGGCCACGGCCCCGCCCGTATCGCCGGAGGTGGCCACCAGCACGGTCACGGGCGGGGTGTCGCCCTGCCGGGCAAAGTGCCCCAGGCAGCGGCTCATGAAGCGTGCGCCCACGTCCTTAAACGCCAGCGTGGGGCCGTGAAACAGCTCCAGCGCCGATATAGCGCCCGCCATTGGCACCAACGGAAACTCAAAATCCACTGCCTCGGCGCAGATGCGCTGCAAGTCGCTTTCCGGAATGGTGGTGCCCACGTAGGGCCGCATCACGTTCAGGGCCACCGTGGCTTTGCTCAGGCTACGCAGCTCGCGCAGGAAGCCCGGCTGAAACCGGGGAATGGTTTCGGGGAAGTACAAGCCGCCGTCCGGCGCCTGCCCGGTAACGGTGGCGGCGCGAAAATCGACCGGTGGCGACTGGTGGCGGAGGCTGTAGTATTTCATTGGCAATGGTGGCTCAGGCTCGATACACAATAAAAGAACGTCATGCTCATCTGGCGTCCGCGAAGCCGAAGCATGACGGCCAGATTGGCTCCCGTTTCCTTTTCCACACGTACTTAGTCCTCCGAAACAACGCGCGCGCCAGCCGTGCCCACCGGCCCCACGTAGGTGTTAAACTCTATTCCCAGCCCGGCAAAAACGCTGCCCATTGCCTGGCCCACGGCCTGCGCCACGGCTTCCGTCCGGTTTAGCATAAAAACAGATGGCCCCGAGCCCGAAATGCCGCCGCCGATGGCCCCGGCGGCCAGCGCGCGCTGCCGCGCTTCGGCCAGGCCGGGGATGAGCGGCAGCCGCGCCGGCTCCACGATGTAATCTTCCATCGAGCGGCCAATCAGGTCGTAGTCGGCCGTCAGGAAACCGGCCGTCAGGCCGGCCACGTTGGCCCACTGCCGCACGGCCAGGCCCAGCGGCACCGCCGTGGGCAGCACCTTGCGGGAGTCGCTGGTCTTCAGCTCAACCTGCGGATGCACCACGGCCACCCACAGGGGCGGCGCTGGCAAGGCCAGAATATCCAGGACCGGCGCCAGGGCCCGCACCACGGTGAAGCCCCCCAAAATGGCGGGCGCGATGTTGTCGGCGTGCCGCGAGCCAGAGGCTATCACCTCCCCTGCCATCGCAAAATCGACGAGCTGCATCTTCGTAAAGCGGTTGCCCAGCAAGGCGTTGGCCGCCACCACGGCGCCCGCCGCGCTGGCCGCGCTGCTGCCCACGCCACTGCCGGGCCTGATGCCTTTGGTAATTTCCATGTCGAAACCGCCGGCATCGGGCACTTCCGCCAGCAGCGCCAGCAGGGCCACGCCGGCCACGTTGCGGGCCGGGTCGGTGGTCAGCCCGTAGCCGTCGAGGTGCTGAATGCGCACGCCCGGCTCGCTGCTGCGGCGCATCCGGATGGTATCGTAAGGAGCAGTCAGGGCCAGGCCAAATACATCGAAGCCGCAGCCGAGATTGGAGAGCGTGGCGGGGGAATGAACGAGAACGGAATCGGGCATGCGGGGATTTGAATTAGGGCAAAGAACGGGGTTGTAGACAGGCGTCCACCCCATCCCCTAGCCCCTTCCCCTCCGGGAGAAGGGGAACTAGCTTTAGTATGCTAGCCTCTATTTTTTTAGAGTTAGTAACTAGTTCCCCTTCCCCCCGAGGGGAAGGGGCTAGGGGTTGGGGTGCCGCGCTTGTTTACAACCGCGCCGCCCGAACAATGTCGGCGAACACGCCGGAGGCGGTGACTTCGGCCCCGGCCCCGGCGCCCTTCACCACCAGCGGCTGCTCCACGTAGCGGTCGGTGTAGAACAGCACCACGTTGTCCTTGCCGCGCAGGTCGTACAAATCGTGGCCGGGCGGAATTGTTTGCAGGCCCACGGCGGCCTGGCCATCGGCGTAGCGGGCCACGAATTTGAGGCGCGTGCCGGCGGCGGCCGCCGCCTCGTACAGCGCCCGGAAGTGGGCTTCGTGCGCCGCCAGCTGGGTGTAGAAGGCTTCCACGTCGCCTTGCAAGCAGGCGGGCGGCAGGAAAGTATCGATTTCAATGTCGCTCATTTCCATCACCTCGCCGGCTTCGCGGGCCAGAATCAGGATTTTACGGGCCACGTCGCTGCCGCTCAGGTCCAGGCGCGGGTCGGGCTCGGTGTAGCCCTCGGCCTGGGCCTGGCGCACCACGTCGGCAAAAAGCCGGGTGCCGTCGTAGTTGTTGAACACGAAGTTGAGCGTGCCGGAAAGCACCGCCTCCATGCGCCGCACCACGTCGCCGCTGCGGGTCAGGTCGTTCAGTGTGCCGATGACGGGCAGGCCCGCTCCCACGTTGGTTTCGAACAGAAAGCTGGCGTTGAATTCCTTGGAAAGGCTTTTGAGGCGGGCGTAGCTGGTGTAGTCCGACGACGCGGCCACCTTGTTGCAGGCTACCACGGCCACGCTTTTGGCCAGCAACGGCGCGTAGCAGCGGGCGGCGGCGGGGTTGGCCGTCACGTCCACGAAAATGGAATTGCGCAGGTTGTGCCCGATGATGAGCTGGGTAAACTCTTCCAGGCTTTGGGCGGGCGCATTGGCCAGCGCTTCGGGCCAGGCCGTGAGGTCCAGCCCTTGCTCGTTCAGCAGGCAATGGCGGCTGCTGGCAATGGCCACCACGCGCACCCGCAAACCCAGGTTTTCGAGCAGGTGCGCTTGTTGCTTCGCCAGCTGCCCCAGCAGCTTGCCGCCCACGTTGCCGGGCCCCAGAATAAAGAGGTTCACCAGTTTGTAGGTGGCCTCAAAAAAGGCCTCGTGCAGCACGTTGATGGCTTTGCGCACATCGGCGGCCCGGATTACCGTGGAAATATTCTTCTCGGAAGCGCCCTGCGCGATGGCCCGGATGTTGACGCCGTTCTGACCCAGTGCCCCAAACAGCTTGCCGCTGATGCCGGGATGGTCTTTCATGTTTTCGCCCACCAGCGCCACAATGGCCAAATCGCGTTCGGGCCGCAGCGGCTCGATGCGGCCGGCCGCGATTTCCGTGGCAAACTCCTCGTCCACCGCTACCTGGGCCGCCGCAGTATCGGCTTCGTTCACGCCCACGCAGATAGAATGCTCCGATGAGCTTTGGGTGATGAGCACCACGTTGATGCGCTCGCGGGCCAGGGCCGCGAACAGCCGCATCGAAAACCCGGGAATGCCCACCATGCCACTGCCCTCCAGATTGAGCAGCGTGAGGTTGCTGATGCTGGAAATGCCCTGCACCACGGCGGCCGTGCGCGGCGGCGCCACTTCCACCAGGGTGCCGGGGTCGGCGGGCACGAAGGTGTTCTTAATCCACAGCGGAATGCCGCGCTGCATCACCGGCTGAATGGTGGGCGGGTAGAGCACCTTGGCACCGAAGTGCGACAGTTCCATGGCTTCCTGGTAGCTGATGCGCGCAATGGGCCGGGCGCTGCGCACGAGGCGCGGGTCGGCCGTCATCATGCCGCTCACGTCGGTCCATATTTCCAGTTTTTCGGCATCGAGCGCGGCGGCCAGCAGGGCGGCCGTATAGTCGGAGCCGCCCCGGCCCAGCGTAGTAGTGGTGCCGTGGGCATCGGCGGCAATGAAGCCGGGCACCACCCAGATGTGCTGGGCCATGCGCTCCTTCAGGTCGGCCACCTGCCGGGTGGTCACGGCCAGGTCTACCTCGGCCGCGCCAAAGCGCGAGTTGGTACGAATCAGCTGCCGGGCGTCGGCCCAGCCGGCGGCCAGGCCCTGCGCCTTGGCCGCGGCGGCAATGAGGCGCGAGGAGAGCAGCTCGCCGTAGCTCATCAGCCGGTCGAGGGTACGAGTGGAGAGTTCGCCGAGAGCGAAAACGCCGTCGCACAGCGTCTGAATTTCGCCGAACTGCGCCGCGATGGCGGCTAGCTTTTCGTGCTGGGCAGCCCCGGCCAGCAGCTCCTGGGCGGCGGCGCGGTGGCGCTCGTGCAGCTGGGCGAGCGCATCGTGGTAGCCGGCATCGGCGGCGGCGGCAGCACGGCCGGCCCCAATCAGGGCGTCGGTGGTGCCGCCCAGGGCCGACACCACCATCACCACCGGCCCCTGCTCAACTGCCTGGCCCACGATGGCCAGGGATTTTCGAATATTCTCGGCGGAGGCCACCGACGTGCCTCCGAATTTCAACACTTGCATAGCGGTTTCTGGTTGGATGAAAGTGGGGGCCGCCTGGGTGGGAACTGCGAAACCAGAAGAGGGAAGAGCGTGGGTACAAGAACGCCCGTGGGCGTAACAAAAGCTGTTTGACTGGTGCGGCACCGGGTCGGAATAGCTGGGCTACCCCATCACCCGGCCCCGGCCGCGCGCAAACAGACGGGTGCAATGTACTGCCCGGCCGTGCAAATTCCAGCCCGCCCCCCGCAGGCTTCGGGACGTGCGACACGCGCCGGGTGCCGGGCGACCTAACCGTTTTTTACCCAACTCAAAAAGTTGTTAGGTGTTGGCCAGACCTAACAGTTTTTTCGGGCAGATAAAAAACTGTTAGGTCCGGCTGTTACCTAACACGTTTTTGCCTGACTGAAAAAGCTGTTAGGTTCGGCCGACGGCTCCGCCGCGCTCACCGCTAGGCAGCAGGCAACCTCATGATGAAGGTGCTGCCCTCGCCTTCGCGGCTTTCCACGCGCAGCGTGCCGCCGTGGCCCTGCACGATGATGTCGTGCGAGAGCGAGAGGCCCAGGCCCGTGCCTTCGCCGGTGGGCTTGGTGGTGAAGAAGGGCTGGAAGATTTTGGCCTGCACTTCGGCCGGAATGCCCGTGCCGTTGTCCTGCACCCGGATTTCTACGTGCCCGCTCACCCGTTGGGTCGAGACGCTGACCGTGGGCGCGTAGCCCGCCGCGCCCGTCTGCTGGCGCTGCTGCACGGCATAAAAGGCATTGCCGAACAGGTTGAGCAGCACCCGGCCCACATCGGCCCCGGCGGCTTCGACCTGGGGCAAGTCGGGCGCGAAGTCGGTGGTCAATGTCGCGTTAAAGGTCTTATCCTTGGCCCGCAGGCCCTGGTAGGCCAGGCGCAGGTACTCGTCGGCCAGGCGGTTGAGGTCGGTCGGGGCGCGCTCGCCGGTGCTGG
>JAYSZD010000916.1:0-1153 GCA_043738185.1 Hymenobacter sp.
CCGGTACGCCACCGTGAAGCAGCTGGCCGAGCAGTGGAAACAGGCCAACGGCAACCCCAAGCTGGCCATCAACCGCGACCAGTACCTGCGCCTCATCGATGGCCTGGTGTACGGCGAGGACCCCAAGCAGGGCTTTGTCGAAAACAGCGTATTTTACCACCCCGAGCTGAAAATCCGCTTTCCCGTGCCCGCCGGCTGGAAGCACCAGAATACGCCCCAGCAGTTCCAGATGGCCGACCCCGCCGGCAAGGCCTTGCTCATTTTGATGACGGCCCCCGGTGCTTCGCTCGACGAGGCCGCCCAGGCCATCGCCAAGCAGCTCAGCTTGCAGGCCGCCGAGGCCCCGCGCCGCACCACCATCAACGGCTTTCCGGCCCTGGCCTTCACCGCCGACCAGGTGCAGCAGGACCAGCAAACCGGCCAGCAGGTGGCGGGCGTGCGCGTGCTGGGCCACATCATTCAGGATGGCAAAACGCTGTACGCCCTGCTGGGCGTGGCCGCCCCGGCCGATTTCCCGACTTACGCGCCGCAGTTCAGTGGCGTGGCCGAAGCCTTCCAGCGCCTGAGCGAGCCCGATAAGCTCAACCGCCAGCCCGAGCGCGTCCGCATTGTGAAGCTGAAGTTGCGCAGCAGCTTGTCCAAAGCCTTCACAGCCAACGGCGTGCCCGAGAAGCGGCTGGAGGAAATGGCCATTCTCAACGGCATGCAGCTCAACGAGCAGGTGAACGCTGGCTCCCTAATAAAGGTGGTTGGGAAATAGCTGGCATTATGTTGGATTAGGCAGGCCCAGGCCAGCCGCGCAACCCTGTTTCGGGCGGTGCGTTTCAAGCTCAGCCGTCGCGGCTCATGCGGCGCATTTAGCTTACTTTTTCGATTATGAACTTCTCCTTCCTGCGTACCGGTGCCGCGCTGCTCCTGCCCCTCACGCTGGTCAGCGCCATTCCCACCAGCCCCAACCAGGGCCCCAAGCCCGACCCCCAGGTGCTGGCCCAGTTCGGCCTCTACAACAACCCCACGCTGCAACGCCTGATTGACACCAAGGGCCAGCAGATGAACAAGGTATCGGACCGCCCCGGCCAGTACGGTTTCACCATCGTGGACTCGCCCGTCATCAACGCCTTCGCCACGCCCGACGGCCACGTGTACTTCACGC
>JAYSZD010000917.1:0-7202 GCA_043738185.1 Hymenobacter sp.
GCCAATTTTGAGGCAACCTATTCTAACGGTTCTATACAAAGCGCTATTGGCAACACTTACACCGCCACTTTCACCGTGCCCGCTCCTCCCCAGGTATCTACTGCAACACTTCGTAACGTTATAGTAACCTCCGGCACTACGTCAGCCAACGCTACGACCAACACCTACGATGCTAACACCAGCGCTGCCGGGCCAGGAGTGTTCAATGGAACGAATTTTGGTAACTTGGACCTAAGCACCAGCCGTTTGTTGTTGCGCGGCGGCGCTATTGAAATCCAGGAGCGCAATGGTGATACGTTCAACCAGGCCCAAATCGCCTACGTAGTTTCTCCGGGAACTCTTGCTACAGCAGGGGCAGATTTTCCTCAAGGACAAACGTTGCCGTTGACGGAGGTAAGCTACGACGCGGCTACCATGACGCGAAGGTTTGCCCTAAGCAATGCTGCTCGTAACATCCTGTCCTTAGCTACTACCGGTGGTTCGCCAGGTACCAGCTACCGCTTCGATATTAACGTTTCGGCTAGTGGTTCGGATGGTAGTAATGACCGCAACCCTATTACTTTGCTTGGGCAACGTCAACGTTCAGTATTCACCGCCACCGGTATTCCAGTACTTCAGCCTGCGCTGAATAACACGACCATTTTGGTTGCTGCCAATGGTGGCGGCAATGTATCGTACGACGGCAATAACATTTCAGGCAATCCCGATTTCAGCGGCGCCAACCTTGGCACTTTTGACGTAAATGATGGCATGCTCGTGCTGAACGGGGGCACGGCGACTACGGTAGCAAACGGTCCCAATATGGTGACCGATGTGACGTTGTATTTCCGCGTCCGGAGGAATGGTACTGGTGGCGGGGGCTTTACCTCGTTGCAGTTACAAGAAACTTCCTTGACTACGGATGGTGACGGCACCCGGACTCGCACCTTCGAGCTTTCTAATGCCGCCCGGAATCTGCTCTCGGCGGTTACCGTTACGGGTGAGTACAGGGTTGATGTGTACCTGCAGGCCAGTGGCGTCGACGAAGACGTGGAGGCTCAGGGGATGGATGGTACCTTCCTCGTAACTGGCCCCACGTATACGGCCAGCTTCACAGTAAACGGTACGCCTGTTGTAACCACGGTATGGACCGGAGGACTTAACGATAACTGGTTCGACCCAAAAAACTGGGGCCCAGCAGTAGATCAAGAAGGGAATGGCATCGTACCCACGGCCACTGTAAACGCCATTATTCCCAATTTTGCTAGTGGCAATACTCGCCCTTACCCCAATATCTACAGCGATGCCATAAAGCCGCCCACGGCGCAGTCTACTTCCGTTAATCCGGACGGAACCGTGGACACCATTCCGGCATCACCCGGCTTCGACAACACTGCGACCGGTCCGCGCGGTAGCAGTGGCAATGCCATGGTCCGCAACCTCACGTTAGAGGGTTTCTCGCAGGGAAATCGAAGCATCACGCGCCTAATCCGTGGCCGACTCGATGTGTTTGGTGATTTCAACAACCCCCAGGGCAGCTTCATCCAGCGGGAGACGACGGTTATTAGCTTCAAGTCCCAGGGTAATCAGACCATCAGCGGTTCCATCAACGGTTTCACGGATGTTGAGATTGACGGCGGTGCCAATAGCATCAAGACTCTGACCGGTAGCTTCAAAGTAAAAGCTGGTGGCTCGCTGCGCTTTATCAACGGCATTCTGCAGACCAATATCTCTCTGGTAAGCAGCAATTTCGTAGAGTTTGAGGGAGTCTCTACCGACCCATCTACTTTGGTCATCGTTCCAGCGGCTCAGCTTATTGGCGAAACGGAAACCAGCTGGTTGCGCGGTTTCATAACTACTACTCAGCCTGCTGCGCTCAACACTCCTCAGAACTTCAGTAACATCGGTCTGACGCTTACGTTCACCGAAAACGAGCCTGGTAACACGACCGTTACCCGCAACACCGCCGAAAACCGGCCAGAAACCGCTTTCGCGGGCTCGACATTGAACCCCAACTCCGACCCTAAACCCAGCATCCGCCGCATATTCGGCGTGCAGCCGGCCAACCCAGCCACCCAAACTCGCCGTCTAACAGCAGATGTTGCTTTCCGCTACCTCGACAACGAATTGGTTAATCTGAGAAGGTTCGACGACCCCAATAACACCAGCACTACCTCACTGGATGAGAGCAAGCTGTCGCTTTATGTATCTACTACCGGTGGCAATACCTTCAACCAGCTGGGCCGTAATTCTAATGTTGGTAATGTGCTCATCAAGCGCGGCGTAACTACGTTCGCTACCTTCACCTTGAGCGAAGCGGCTGTATTGCCTCCCTTGCCCGTTACCCTTGCTAAGTTTGACGTGCAGCGTACCGGCACCGATGCTCTCGTAACGTGGGCAACTGCTTCGGAAGTGAATAGTAAAGGCTTCACCGTTCAAGTGTCGAATGACGGTAAGACGTTCCGCAATGTAGGTTTTGTGGCTAGCGCGTCGCCCAACAGCTCGCGTCTCACCAACTACAGCTTCACCGATACTGAGAAGAACAAAGCCGGACTGCGCTACTACCGCCTGGAGCAGGTTGATATTGATGGAACCTTGGCTTACAATGCCCCCAAAGTGTTGTCGTTTGAAGGCGCCTTCAACAAGGAGAATGTCGCTTTTGCCTACCCCAATCCTTATGTCAACGAGTTGTACCTGAACCTGAATTCGGCAGCCGCCGGCCAGGGCAAGGTCAGCATCACCGACATGACGGGCCGCATGGTTGGCCAGCGCACCATCTCGCTCGCCACCGGCACGAACGAAGTACCAATCACGGATTTGGCAAACCTCAAATCGGGCCTCTACCTGATGCGGGTGACGATGCCTTCGGGCGACGTGCAGAAGGTGAAAGTGGTGAAGCAGTAAGCGTACTGCCACCAGGAAGTAAAAATGCCGGTCTCCGCGAGGGGGCCGGCATTTTTTTGTAGATTAAGCAGCGGCGATAAATACCGCAACCCGCGCCATTAGCCGCGCGGCATAGACGTACCGGGCTTGCCGGTTTTGGCGGCCGGGTGAAACATGGGGTCCACGGCGTCCATGTCGAGGAAGTGTGAGAAGGTATCACCCCGCAGGCCCAAACGGATGGTTTCGAGGCTCACCACCTCGTTGGGCGCGATGTTCCCCAAATTCACATTAGCTCCCAGCAGCTTGATAAACCAAACCTGCTGCGCCTTCTGGGGGGCTTCCCACAAAATCTTTTCGGAAGGTATTTTGGTGAGAATTTCCTCTACCAGACCCGAGCGAACTTCCCCAGTGCTACGGAACAAGCCCACGTTGCCGCCCTCACGAGCCTCGCCGATTACTTTGATGGCTCCGGCCGACAGCTCGGCTTCCATCTGCGCAATCCATTTGTAGGGCGGAATGATTTTTTCGGCATCCTTGGAGCCTACTTCGCTCAGCACGCGTACCGACTTGCTTAGCTCGCGGATAAATCCGCATTTGCGCTCGTGATTGAGGTCGATGCTACCGTCGGATACTTCGGCGTACTCCATGCCGTAAGTGTCCAAGAGACGGCGGTAATCGTCGAATTGATTTCGAATGATGAACGCCTCAAACAAAGTGCCTCCGAAATACACGGGAATGTCGGCCGCACGGTAAATTTCGAGCTTGTGTTTCAGATTGGGCACTACGTAAGAGGTTCCCCAGCCCAGCTTCACTACGTCGGTGTAGGCGGCGCTTACTTCCAGAAAATCTTCTACTTCGCGCAGGCTCATGCCCTTGTCCATTACCATCGTGTAGCCCTGCTCGCGAGGTTTGGGGGTGCGTTCAGGGAGTTGAGAGAGGTCGTAGTTCATTGGTTGCTAGGAGGTAATTGAATGAAAAATCAAGATTAAGATTGGGGATTACATAATTCCCGAATGCAAACGGGCCAAGATGCTACCCGCCAAAAAAGCCGCCCGCGATGAAGCGGGCGGCTGCAAAAGTAAAACAATGGCAAATAGATTACGGCATACTCGCGCTTGGTTAGCAAACCAATAGCAGTCCCGCCGCTTATTTGCGAAACTGCTCAATCAGTTTCTTCAGGCCCGGCTGTTCGCGCAGGGCCGGGAAGTAATCGAATAGCAATACGTGCTGTTCGTAGTTGAGCGTGAGCGCCGTTTCCAGCGTGTTGTATGCTTCGCGCATCCGGCCATCGGCCAGCTGGTAGGCACACAGCATGTAGTGAAAATGTGCCTCGTGCGGGTGCAGGTTCACGGCGTGACGCACCAGTTCCACGGCTTCGGCAAAATGGCCCTGCTCGTAGAGAATGGCGCTCCAGCTCACCCAGCCCTGCGCGTCGTCGGGGGCTACTTCGGTAGCTTTCTCATACGATTCGAGGGCGCTAACAACGTTGCCCACCTGATTTTCGGCCGCTCCCAACGCCGACCAGTACTCGCCGCTTTCGGCATAAAGCTCCGTGGCTTTGCGGAAGTAATGAATGGCTTCGAACCAGCGGCCCTGCTCCTGCAGCAGCACGCCCTGGCCAAACCAAGCCTCGTCCATCTCCGGGTTGAGCTCCAGGGCCTGGCGGTAGTAGCGGCGGGCGGGCTCCCAGTCGCGCAGCTTTTCATAGCATTCGCCAATGTTGCACAAGGCCTCATCGGTGGGCTCGCCGGTAGGGTAGGCCAGTTCGAATTCCGGAATGGCTTTCTGGTACTCCTGCTGGCACACAAACGTATCGGCCAGCCAGTGGTGCGCGTCGTGAAAATCGGGGCTGATGACCACCGCATAATCAAACGCTTCTACTGCCTTGGCAAAATCCTCGCGGCGGTACCAGTACTGCCCCAAGTTGTACCAAGCCGTGGCCGAGTACGGGTCGTCGTCGGTGAAGCGCTTGAAAAACTCTTCGTGCTCGTCAAGGCGCCCACTGATGTCCAGGCAGTGAAGCAGTTCCTGCACGCCGGTTTCGTTGTCTGGATTCAGCCGCAGGCTTTGCTTGTAATGCTTGGCCGCGCTCTTGAACTTCTGCCAGCTCTGAAAGGCCAGGCCGAGGTTGAAGTGAATGTCTTCGCGCTCGGGCTCCTGCGCCAGTCCGGCGCGAAAAAACTCGACCGCCTGCTCAAACTCGCCCCGCTGGGTGCTGATGATGCCCCGCGTTACGGCCACGTCGGCATTAGTAGGGTCGAGAGCCGCTACGGCGTCAATCTGGCGCTCCGCTTCGGTGTAGTCGCCACGCATGGCCATAACCTGGGCCCGGTCAATGAGCAGTTCAGTGGAAAATGGATACTGCCCCAGGGCCGCCTCGCAGGCCTGAAGGGCCTTGTCAAATTCCGCGTTGGTAACGTAGTGGTCGATGATGTTCTCAAAATCCTCTAAATCGAAGAAGACGGGCTCCTGCTGGGCCACCATGCGCTCGAAACGACGGACGACATCGAGCACAGCCCGGTGATTTTCAAAATGTTCGTTCATGCGCATAAAATCGCAGTTAAGTAAATGGACTATCCGGGTTTGTGAAGGGCCGAATCTGCCAGCGGTTTCTCGTTGGTACGTCGCACGCCAGCACCGGGGCCCGGCACTTTATGCCTTCTATATCAATAATAACAAAGATTAGCCAAAACAGTGCAATCTGGCTTATTGCTAAGATACGATAACTGCCGGGGAGATGGCCTGGTTCAGCCCTAATCTGGCCGCGCACCAAGCCAGCGTATCCGATAACGGGCGGAATCCGAGGCCGGTAGCACTTTGTACTTTAGCGTGGCCGTACAGTATGGGCTGACGCCCGGCCCGGGCCGTGTCTTTGGTAATAAGCGGCCGGGCGCCGGTGATGACGGCCCGGGCGTGTTCCAAACGCCAGATGATTTCGGCGGCCCAGTTGGGTACTGCCACGGTAGGGGGGCGACGCTGCATAGCGGCGGCAGCCTGCCGGAAAAAATCAGCCAATGGCAAGGCTTGCGCGCTCAGAATGTAGCGCTCTCCGCTCCGGGCGGGCTGGTCGAGAGCCAGGGCTAGCAGCTGCGCCACCACGTCGCGCACATCCACGAAATTGACCAGGCCCTGGGTGTAGAACCGATGCTGCTGGTGGGCGTAACGCAGCAGTCGGGTGCTGCTACGGTGCCAGTCGCCCGGCCCCAACACCACCGATGGGTTGACGATAACGGCGGACAAGCCTTCCGCCACGCCCCGCCACACCTCCAGTTCCCCCAGATACTTGGAGGTAGCGTAAGCCGGGTGCGCCGCGCCCAGGTCCCAGGTGCTCGTTTCGGTGACCAGATGCGCGCCGGAAGGGCCGGCAACGCTCGTTGGGCCCGGCCCGCCCAGGGCGGCCACCGACGACACATGCGCCAGCCGAATGCCCGGTCTTTCCAGACAGGCATTCACTATGGCTGCGGTGCCTTCCACATTCACGCGCAACAGCAAATTCTCGTCTTGTGGCGCGTAAGAAACCAGGCCGGCGCAATGAAATACGTGAGTTACGTCGGGCGTGAGGGTCGCCCGCAGCAAGTCCGTGTCGAGCAGGTCGCCCGCCACCCATTCCACGCCCCCTGGCCCTGCGGTGGGCACGGCCCCGCGGTGCAGCGCCCGCACGGCCAGCCCCCGTGCCCGCAGTGCCTCCAACAGAAATGAGCCAATGAGGCCGGTGCCGCCGGTAACGAATATCATGAGTAAGGGCGGGGGAGTTAGTAGTTGTCAGTTGCCAGAGCCGAGATAATTCGTTGACTGACAACAATCAAAAAACAGCTTATTTTTCGCTTCTACAATGGACCGCAGTTGAGCTCAGCCGTAAGCAAGACGAAGCAGCATTAGAGCGTTTGGTTCAGCAGCGGCAATTGAAGCAGCTTTTGCATGTAGGGCTGGGGCAGGACGCGTCGCAACAGCGTTTCGGTGTGGCGCAAGTGGTGGGTGTCAGTACCTGCGAAGTCAACCAGGCCGCCGTCAATCAATTGCTCGGCTACTTTTTTGGCAGCGGGGGAGTAGTAGCCCGCCAGGGAGTTGAGGTTGACTTGCATCAGCACGCCGTGGTCATTGCGTAGCTGCTCAATTTCATCGAATCGGCCGTAGAGGTAAGTGTAGCGCTCGGGGTGGGCCAGCACCGGACTATACCCCTGGGCCTTCATCTCAAAGATGATTTCAAACAAATTCAGCGGCTCGTTCATGTACGAAGTCTCAAAAAGCAGGTAGCGCTTGTCGCCGCCGAAGGTGAGCATCTCGGTGCCATCGGCCAGCTTGTAGCCCAAAAATTCGTCGAGATAGTATTCGGCAGCGCA
>JAYSZD010000918.1:0-1152 GCA_043738185.1 Hymenobacter sp.
TTACAGACCGATGACCTACGACGGCGTGGCCCGTTGGAGTGCCACCACAAACATATGATGACAGACGGTTTTGAGAAGTTTAATTGAGGAACAAGTCTACCGCCTGCCGTAGGGGGCGGGGGCTTGCCCCGCGCCCTACCCGATTCTCGAAAGCCAGCCCGCGACGCGGACAAGCAGCTTTGCGACAAGCCCGCGGCCAGGCCGCCGGGTGCGGCCCCGAAAGCGGCTTCGGGATTCGTGTACACTTCAGCATCCGTTCAACCCCACCCGTAGACCCCACCCCTGCCGGGCCCGGCAGGGGTGGGGTCTACGTACGCCGACGCCGAAATTGCGCTAGCTGGACAGTGCGATTTTGCGGGTCGCTACCATGGGGAGCAGCACGTCGGCGCGGGCAATGCGGTCTTCGTAGCCGTTGCGCTCGTGCTGCTTGCGGGCGCGGTCGTCGCCGCCCTGGCTCAGGCCCTGCTTGCGCAGGCCGTTGAGGCGGGCATCCTTGTCGATGATTTCGCCTTCGGCCCGGAGGCGGCGGCGCTCGTCGGTGATGCCCGGCAGCGCGGTGCGGTCGGCCGCGATTTCACGCACCAGGCCGGCCATTTCCGCTTGCCGCTCCACGGCGGAGGGGAAGTTGGTGAGCGACTGGGTGGCGCTGCTTTGCAAAAAGACGGCCGTGGCGCGGTCTTCGGTGAGGTAGGCGGCGAAGTCGTCGCACTCGGCCTCGCTGCTCAGCTCGGCCACGATGTCGGCATTGGTAGTTGCCATCGGAGTTGGGTGGGGCGAATGGTGACACCCCGGCCCGAATGTAGCAGCTATTTCGCATATATAGCAGCGCTTAAATAAATACACCGGAAAAGGCCGCTGGGAAAGCCGCTGGGCGGCTACGTACCGGCTACTTACCAGACCCGCCAAACCCCTCGCCGCCGCCCTATTCGCCCCCGCCCAGGGCCGCTTCGAGGGCTGCTATTTCGGCTAGCAGGCCGGCCCGGCGGGCGGCCCGCAGGGCGGGCGCGGCATCGGTGGCCCCGGCACCCGTCGCCAGCCGGGCCTCGCCGAGCAGCAGGGCCCACTGCTGCTGCTGAATGCCGGCCTCGGCGGGCGGCAGGGGGTAGCGGGCAGCCACGGCGGCCAGCGCGGCGGGCACGGCGGTGGCAGGCA
>JAYSZD010000919.1:0-1151 GCA_043738185.1 Hymenobacter sp.
GGCGGCGCGGTTTTCATTTTCTTGCCGCGGTGGTCAGTCATGGCCTTCACGCGGCCAAAGTGCGGGCCGGCGAGGATGATGTCGCCCACGTTCAGCGTACCGGTTTGCACCAGCACGGTGGTTACGTAGCCACGGCCTTTGTCCAGCGAAGCTTCGATTACGGTACCAATGGCACCGCGGTCGGGGTTGGCTTTCAGGTCGAGCAATTCGGCCTCCAGCAACACCTTTTCCAACAACTCCTCGATACCAATACCCGATTTGGCCGAAACCTCCTGGCTCTGATATTTGCCACCCCATTCTTCCACCAGAATGTTAATCTGGGAAAGCTCCTCGCGGATTTTCTCGGGATTGGCCGACTGCTTGTCAATCTTGTTGAGGGCGATGATAATCGGCACCCCGGCGGCTTGCGCGTGGTTGATGGCCTCTTTCGTCTGCGGCATTACCGAGTCGTCGGCAGCTACCACGATGATGGCGATGTCCGTCACCTTGGCACCACGGGCACGCATGGCCGTAAAGGCTTCGTGACCAGGTGTGTCAAGGAAAGTAATGGGCTGGCCCGATTTGGTCCGCACTTCGTAGGCACCAATGTGCTGCGTGATGCCGCCGGCCTCGCCCTTGGCCACACTCGCGTCGCGGATGTAGTCAAGCAGCGACGTTTTGCCGTGGTCGACGTGGCCCATGATGGTCACAATCGGGGCGCGGTGCTTCAGGTCGGCTTCGTCGTCGCCAGCATCAATGCTGATTTCTTCCTCTTCTTTCGACAGGAACTCCACGTCAAAGCCGAATTCGTCGGCAATCACGGTAATGGCTTCGGCGTCGAGTCGCTGGTTAATGGACACGAACATGCCCATGCCCAAACACACCTTGATTACCTCGTTCACGTTCACGTCCATCAGCGAAGCCAAGTCGTGCGCCGAGATGAATTCGGTGAGCTTCAGCGTTTTGGCATCCAGTTCGTTCTGCGCGCGCAGGGCCTCGCGGTCCTCGGCCAACATGCTCCGCTTGTCGCGGCGGTATTTGGCGCGGTTGGCCTGGCCAGTGGCTTTATTGCCACCGAGCTTGGCCAGCGTGGCCTTAATCTGCTCCTGAATCTGCTTTTCAGCCTGCTCAGGGGTAAGTGCGGGCGCATTAGGTTTGGGAGCCGACTGACC
>JAYSZD010000920.1:0-7194 GCA_043738185.1 Hymenobacter sp.
ACAAACACCGCAATCGAGAAAAACCACCCAACAGGAAAAAATCAGCGAAATCATTAAAATCAGCGTCAATCAGCGATTTCCCAAGCTGTGCGGTAGCCGCCAATGCGCTCCACATATGCCAGTAGTTCCTTAAAGAAGGGGTTGGAGCTGAGCGTAGACGAGTCGCCCACCAGTAGTAGCTTGCGGCGGGCGCGGGTCATGCCCACGTTCATGCGGCGGATGTCGGAGAGGAAGCCGATTTCGCCGTGGTTGTTGCTGCGGGTGAGGGAAATGGCGATGATGTCGCGTTCTTGGCCCTGAAACGAATCCACTGTGCCCACGCTCAGCATGCGGTGCGCCATGAGTCCGTTCAGCTCATCGTTTTCCTCAATGGCGTCCTTCAAGTAGTTGATTTGGGCGCGGTAGGGGGCAATTACGCCAATGGTGAGCAGGTCGTCCTCGTGCTCTACCTGGTCGTAGGGCTCCAGGAGCTGGGCGAGACGCTTGAGGAGCAGGTCGGCTTCTTCGGGGTTGGCGGTGGAGCGGCTTTCGGGGATGGTGATTTCCTGGAAGCCGAAGCCGGCCGTGTCGAGAAACTCCACCGGCAGGTCGGGCGCAAAGCTGAGGTCGTAGGCATCAAGGCCGGCGTGGCGCACGGTGTCGTGGGCAATGAGCTGGCCATCGTAAAACTGTTCGGAGCTAAATTCCATGATTTGCTCGTGCATGCGGTACTGCACCATGAGCATGCGGGCCGTGGCCGGCTGGCGCTTGATGCATTTCTCGAACAGCGTTTCGCGCAGGCCTTCGCGGGCGGCTTTTTCGCTCTTGACGGTGGGCGGCAGCTGGTGGTGGTCGCCGGCCAGGATGACGCGCTTGCCTTTGGCAATCGGAATCCAGCAGCCTGGCTCCAGTGCCTGCGCGGCTTCGTCGATGAACACCGTTTCGTAGGTCAGGTGGCGGATGTTGCGGTTGCTGGCGCCCACCAGCGTGCAGGTGATGACCTGCACTTGTTCCAGCAAATCCTCGGTGATGTAGCGCTCCAAATCGTCGGCCTGCTGGAACAGCATGCGCGCTTCTTCCTTCAGCAAGCGGCGCTGCTGCTGCTCCTCATAGCCGAAGTTGCGGACGTGCTTGCTGGCGGTTTCGCGGTACTGGTCGGCGGTCTGGCGCATCGAGCGCATCTCGTTGTAGCTCTTGTGGGCCATCACCTGGGCGTCGAGCGTGTGTTCGAGGAGCAGGTCAGAAACGCGGCTGGGGTTGCCCATGCGAATGACGTTGACGCCGCGTTCGGCCAGCTTTTCGGTGAGCAAATCGACGGCCGTGTTCGAGGGCGCGCACACCAGCACGCGCCGCTCGCGCCGGATGGTTTCCATGATGGCCTGCACCAGCGTAGTAGTTTTGCCGGTGCCGGGCGGGCCGTGGATGATGGCCACGTCCTGCGCCGTCATTACGTGGCGCACGGCCGCCAGTTGGCTCTCATTGAGCGGGCTGGGGTAGAACAAGTCATCGGCTTTTTCCGGTCGGAAGCGGGCTTCTCTGGCGCCCAGCAGCACGTCGCGCAGCTCGGCCAGCCGGTCGCCGTAGGCGCCCATCACCTTGCCCAGCGCGTAGTCCATCTCCCGGTAGCTAACTTCGTCAAAGGTCAGGTCGATGCCCAGCTTGCCGCCTTCCAGCACCCAGTCGGGCAGGTCTTCCTTGGTGGTGGCGAGCAGCAGCTTGTTGCGCCGCACGCTGGTAATCACGCCGCTGAGCGTGGGCCGGTCCGTGGCCGAGCGGCCGGGCACGTTGCCAAACAGCGACGCGTTTTTGCCCACCTGAAACAAGTGCAGGCCCTGCTGGCCCGCCGGGCGTTCCAGCTCCAGCACGATTTTGCCACCGAAGCCAATGTCTTCCTTGGTGATGGTGACGGGATACCAGGTGAGGCCGCGCTGCTGGCGCTCGGCAATGCTGGCCTTGGCGTTTTTCAGCTTGAACTGCTCCAGGTCTTCCTTTTGCTCGAGCTGCATGAGGGCCTGAACGCGGCGCAGCTCTTTTTCAATGGCGTAAGGGTCGGTGGGGGTGAAGGTGAGGTCGGACAAAAGAAGGCGGGTTGGGTTCGTTGGGAAGAGTAACAACGAAAGCGGGAAATATGTGGCGTAAAAGCCAGGAGGAATTTAGCGATGCTGAAAATTAAATTTTCCAACTACCGCCGAGGAATGGAATATGCCGGTCCGAGAACGAAATAAGAGCAGTCGAGAACGGGTTATGCGCGGGACAACGGGAAATACGAGCACGATGAAAGCGCGTAAGAGCGCACAAAAATCGCCATGGACGTGTGTGGCGGCCGCTAGGAGGAGCGGGATGAGCCTGGCGCGCGGGCCAACAGCGCTAAAGGAGAAGGGGCGGCTGTTTTGCATAAGCGGGTGGTGAAGGGAAGGGCGAGCAGCGGGCTGATTTTGCACAATTCCTAGCAATTGGTGCTTGGCTTAAGCAAAAAGTCATTTAATCGTCGTGTGCAAGCGTTGCGGTGGCCAACCGAAGCTTTTCCATGCTCAAGCCGCCGCCAGCAGCATTTCAGCCGATAATCATAAATTGTTGTGCAAAGCCGCTACAAGCTCCTGCGAAGAAATATAGATTGTTCACGCAAAAAAGTCATCCGGGTCGGTTTGACTCAGGTACTTCTGGAGCTTGGGTAGGGAGCCAATAAAGGGTAGCACGCAGGCCAGAAACTGGTCGGCCACGGCCTGGCTGGGAGCATAAGCCACAAAGGTGTGGCCGCCTTCCTCAAACTCAATTTCGTCGAGCAGAGCAGGCTGGTGCTCTTCGATAATGGTTTCAATGTGCTCGACCCAGCACTCGGCGGTGCCGCCGAAACCGTGGTTCTGGAAGAGGACATAGTATTCTTCTAGGCCCCCCACATCGGCGAAAATGGCCAACTGGCGCTCGGGGGCGGTGGGCGGCGGCAGGGGCGCTATCTGGAAAGGAAACGTAACGGACATAGGCTCAAAGTACGGCTATTTGCGGCGGGCCGGGGGCGTTTTCCGGCGATTGAGGGCCACTACCAGGCCGATGCTGACCGCGGCCAGCCCGGCAATAAGGGCATCGCGCACGAACTGGCCCTGCTTGACATCGGCAATTTCGGCTTCGAGGTCACGCTCGCGGGCAATCCGCTGCTTTTCGCGCTGCCGCAGGTTTTCGGTTTCGTTTTGAACCTCGGACAGGCGCTGGGAGGTATTGTTACGGTCGTCGCGGCTGGTGCTTTCCAGGTGGGTGGTGGTGGCGGCGAGGCGCACGGAGGTGGTGCGGGCCTGCTGGGCGGTGGCATTGAGCACGTCCACAATTTGCTGGTCTTTGTCGACGATGCCCTGCAGGGCGTCTACCACTTCCTGGAGGTCTTTTTTCGAAGGCTTATTACCAAAGAGGCTGTGACGCTGGGCGCTGGCGGCGGCGTATTGGCGGGTGAGTACGGACCGCTCGCGCAACAGGTCGGGCAGGCGGCTGTCAAGCACCATCGAATCGGTTTGGCCGAAAGCGGCGCTGAGCGGCGCGGCGCTGAGCAGGCCCAGGAGGGCAAACGAAAGAAAAAGGGGCCGTTTAGCGGGTGGCGGCGTTCTTTGTGGTACCGATAGGATGGGTGTCAAACAGGCAGTCATTATCAAATTTATGGTTATGAGCAAGAATACGTGGCTCCTGATGGGAGTTTTGGGAATGACAACGGCCGGGTGCACCACTAGCCAGAAAACCCCCACGCTGTACGGTACGTCGGCCGTGCCCGCAGCGGCTAACTCCGATGCGAGCAGCAGCGTGCTGCCGTTTGTGGTGCGCGGCGTGAGCGAGGACGCAACCTACGGGTACACGGCCGAAAACCCGGTGCGGGTGGGTGGCGGCCGAACCGCCGGCGCCCGCAATCAGCAACGCTACCTGAACGCGCTGAAAGGCCCCAAAGGCCAGCCCGTCACCTACGAGCGCCAGGCCAGCTGCTGCGCCTTCAAAACGCGACGGGGCGCCGTCGACAACACGGCCCTGCTGGACGTGTACCAGGTAAGCTGGGAGGGGAAGTCTAGCCCCGTCACGCTCTACATCAACATGTACCGCAGTGGTCGGCTGGTAGCGCCGCAGGGTTTCACGGGCGCCCGATAGGCGCGGGGAAACTGCGCCGATTACATTTATAGGCAGTGCTTTAAAGTAATAGCGCAAAAGCAAACGGGTTGCTCGCTGTGAGTTAGTGGCCAATGCATGGAAGCTGCATGAATAACTAACTACTGATAACGAGCAGCCGACAACAAAAATCTCTACCCCCGATGGCTACCCGTTACTACCCGCGCCTGACTGCCCTGGCCACCGACGTGGCCGCTGCGCCCGCCGACCAGCTACCCAAGCTGCGCAAGCTCCTCGAAACGGTGCTGCGCGACGAGTGCAAGCGGCAGGAAGCGCCCTTTGTCAACCTCAGCCAAGCCATTGGCCTGGTGGCGTACGAGCGGAATCTGCCGGTAGCCTTGCGCAGTCAGCTCCAGGCCCTGCGTCTGGCGGCCAACTTGGTGGTGCACGAAAGCTATGCCGGTACGCTCCCGGAAGTAGCCAGTGGCTTTGCCGCCGTGGCCGCTCTGGTGCTGTACCTGACCGGTAGCGCCTACGACGGACCCGCGCTGCCGGCCGTGCCGGAGCCGGCAGATTTGGCGGTTGAAAGCAGCCTGCAAGAATCAAAAGCCGCACTGCCTGCGGTGGGCACCGCGAGCACGGTTTGGCGGGTGAACGTGCTGCACGCCGACCTGCCCACCGGCGAGCTGACCGTGGAAATGGCCACGCCGGCCGACGGCTGCCCCGCCGCGCCGTTTCGGCTGCTGCTGCCGGTGGCCTACGAAAACCTGCTGCCGCTGGCCGCCGCGCTGCACCCCACGCTGCACCTCATCGGCCCGGTGCTGCTGCCCGATGGCCGCGTACGGGCGCGTCGCGTGGTGCTGGAGCCCGACTACCTGATAAGCGTGACCACGGTGGCCGAGTGCGCCCAGCGCGACGGCACCATCCCGGAATGGGCGCTGCTGAACGCATTTTTGCCCGATGAAACGTCGCGCCCCCTGGTGCTTGGAAACCTGGTGAACCTGCTGCTGGACGAGGAAGTGAGCCACGCAGCCCGGCAAGCTGAGGGCCAGCCCCAGGAAGATGCGGCCAAATCGCGGCTCGAAAATTTGCTGGGGCTGCGCGATACCATTCTGCCGTTTGGCGGAATTCGGGAGGCGGTACCGGCAGCCAGAAACGACGAGGAATTCGACCTGGAAGCATTCCTGAAAAAGCGGCTGTTTCGCAACTCGCCGCTGGCATTGAGTACGCTGCCTGAGTTCCAGACGCGGACGGGCGTGCCCGAGCTGCTCAATGACCTGCGCCGGCACCACCGCACGCTGCGCGAAACCCGCGTGCAGGGCTTCGTGGCCCAAAGCCGCACCGGCTACCAGCAAGAGCCCCTGCGCCTGGCCGACTGCTTCCTCGAACCCACGTTTTTGTCAGCCACTTATGGCTTGCAGGGCCGGCTGGATTTATTGCACGAAAGCAGTACCGGCTACGACCTGATTGAGCTTAAAAGCTCCACCAAAGTGCCGCACGCCGAGCCCTGGAGCAACCACGCGGCCCAGGCGCAGCTCTACCGCCTGCTGCTCGAATCGGTGTTTGGGGCCGACGGGGAAACGGCCGGCCGGGGGCGCACCAGTATTTTATATTCGAATGTGGCCGCCGGGCAGCCCGCCGTGCGGCGCGTCGACCAGGACCAGGAGCTGATTGACCGGCTGCTCTCGGCCCGCAATCAGCTGGTGGGTACCGAGCTGCAATTGGCCCGCGCCACCGGCCCGCGCCAAACGGCCCACCTGCTGGCCCCGGTGCTGCACCCGAATCTGACGGCGCTGCCGTCGTTCGGCAAGACCAAGGCCGAAAAAGTGGCCAATGCCTGGGCCGCCGCCGACCCCGTGGAACGCGCCTACTGCCTGGAGCTGGCCCGCTTCACGGCCCGCGAGATGCGCCTGACCCTGCTCGGCGACGAAGCCCGACCCGGCGACGCCGGCGGCCAGGCCGGGCTGTGGCTGCTGCCCCAGGCCCGCAAACACCAAAATTTCAGCCTGCTCGATGACTTGGTGCTGTTGGAAGACCACAGCAATGCTGAGGACGATGCCCGCGAAGGGCTGGGGCCACACCTCATTTTTCAGCGTCCGGCGGGTGGGCGAGAAGTCAATTTCCGGGCCGGCGACACCCTTATTCTTTACCCGCGTCGTCGGCACGCCAAAGGGGAGGAAATGCCTGATACGGCACCGGCAGCGGCCGCTTTTGCAGCTAGGGCAACTCAGCAGCTCACCGTGCTCGACGCGCAAGTGGTGAAAGTGGTGCTGGCCGAAGACCTGCGGGCCGATGGGCAGGTGGTGCTGAGCGTGCGCAACCGCCGCATGGCGCCGCGCTACCTGCTGGGGCATTCGCACTGGGCCCTGGAGCCGGACACGTACGACACCTTCCGGCGCGAATGGGCGGGGCTGTCGGCCTTTCTCAGCCTGGCGCCGGAGCGGCGGCGGCGCCTGCTGGCCCGCACCGGCCCGCGCCCGCCCGAGGGCTGGAACCCGGCCGCCGCGCCGGCTACCACCGCTTCGGAAGTGGTGACGCGGGCCCTGGCCGCGCCCGACTGGTTTGTACTGTGCGGCCCACCCGGTACCGGCAAAACCCGCGCGGTGCTGCGGGAATTGGCGGTCAATCTGTACCAGCAGGACAAGCAGGTGCTGCTGGCGGCCTACACCAACCGCGCGGTGGACGAAATCTGCGAGCAGCTGGTGGATGCCGGGTTGCCGTTTATTCGGGTGGGCTCGCGGCTGGGTACGGCACCCATGTACCGGCCGTATCTGCTCGATAACATGCTGCGCGACTGCACCACGCGGCAGGTCGTGCGCGGCCGGCTCAGCACCTGCCCGTTCTACGTGGGCACCGTGGCCAGCCTGCTGGGCAAGCCCGAGCTGTTTATGCTGAAGCAATTCGACGTGGCCGTGGTGGACGAGGCCAGCCAGGTGCTGGAATCCCCAATGCTGGCATTGCTGGCCAAGGTGCGCAAGTTCATTCTCATTGGCGACCACCGGCAGCTGCCCGCCGTGGTGGCCCAGGAACCCGAAACCAGCGCCATCGCCGCCGAATGCGCCGACCTGCTGCGCGACGAGCTGGGGCTTACCAACCTGCGTAATTCCTACTTCGAGCGCCTTTTTCGGCGCGCCGAGG
>JAYSZD010000921.1:0-2838 GCA_043738185.1 Hymenobacter sp.
GCCGGCCTCACCATCAACTTCAACGGCCAGAAGTACTACTCCGAAAACGGCCTGCTCGACCTGCTCTCCCGCAAAGCCGACGTGGAGCACCTGCGCTACCCCATTATTCATCTCAAGGCCCCGGACATTGAGATGGCGATGACGCACGGCAACGACTACGGCGAGGAGTACTATTCCTTCGTGAACGGGCAGTACACCACCCAGGGCGGCACGCACTTAGCGGCGTTCCGCGAGGCGGTGGTGAAGGCCGTGCGCGAGTTCTACAAGAAGGACTACGACGCAGCCGATATCCGGGCCAGCATCATTGCCGCCATTTCGGTGCGGGTGCAGGAGCCCGTGTTCGAGAGCCAGACCAAAACCAAGCTCGGCAGCGTGAACATGGGCGAGGACGGGCCTTCGGTGCGCGGCTTCATCGTGGATTTCGTGAAGGAGCATCTTGACAACTACCTGCACAAAAACCAGCTGGTGGCCGAAGCCCTCCGCAAGCGCATCGAGCAGAGCGAGCGGGAGCGCAAGGACATGGCCGGCGTGAAAAAACTCGCTAACCAGCGCGCCAAAAAAGCCAACCTGCACAACCGCAAGCTGCGCGACTGCCGCTTCCACCTCGGCGAAAATGCTAAGGACGGGGCCGAAAAAGAGCTGCTCACCACGCTCTTCATCACCGAGGGCGACTCGGCTTCGGGCAGCATCACCAAAAGCCGCAACGTGGAGCTGGAGGCCGTGTTCAGCCTACGCGGCAAGCCGCTGAACTGCTTTGGGCTGAAGAAGAAAATCGTGTACGAGAACGAAGAGCTGAACCTGCTGCAACACGCGCTCAACATCGAAGAAGGCATCGAGCACCTGCGCTACAACCGCGTGGTGGTGGCCACCGATGCCGATGTTGACGGCATGCACATCCGTCTGCTGCTGCTCACCTTCTTCCTGCAGTTCTTCCCTGACCTCGTGCGCAACGGCCACGTCTTCATCCTCGAAACACCGCTGTTCCGCGTCCGCAACAAGAAGGAAACCGTCTATTGCTACAACGAAGGCGAGAAGCAGGCCGCCATGCGAAAGCTGGGCAAGAATCCGGAAATCACCCGTTTCAAAGGCTTGGGCGAGATTTCACCGGATGAATTCGGCAAATTCATCGGCGACAATATCAAGCTCGAACCCGTCATTCTGCAATCCGACCGTAGCATTCAGCAGGTGCTGACGTACTACATGGGCAAGAATACGCCCGACCGCCAGAATTTTATCATCGACAACCTCCGCCTCGAAAAAGACCTGGTCACCAGCGACGTGCTGCCGGTAGCCGAAGTGGCGGAAGCCGATTAACCCGATGCGGGCAGGCCGTTCGGTAGCCTGCCCCTGCTGCTGAATTATGATTTTTACAATAGCGATATATCTGACTGCCATGAGAATAGCCGAGATTTGAAAATGTATGGTTCTTGCGATTGGTTTTTTGGCGATATGGCCCTTTAGGAACTCTAAAACCGTGTAATCGCAGCGACTAAATCCGTTTCTTTCCCTTCGAACAGGTCCTGTTCAGCAGAAATATTTTACTTCCTTTTCAGCGGTGGTTTTGCATTGCAGGAAATTTTGCGTAGGTTTGACCCGCCGCCTAGGGGTAGACTAGTCGGCACATTCCACGGAAAAGCTCGGGCCTTTGGCTCGGGCTTTTTTCTTTTGGGGGCACCGGGGCCGATTATCCGACCCGGGATGATTCCGAGCCAGTCGGCCTTGGCTATTATCGTTAGTTTGTGTTTTCCCGAATAATGCTGTTATTTGCTTTTGGGCGGCGTTTGTGATTTCCATTGCGCCAAGCAAACCAATTTAATAAGCTAAAAATATTGGGAACTTTCCGACTCGGCTGGGAATTGTAATTTGCTGCGCTCCTTCCTGATTCCGGTACTTTTAATGGCAGTTCGCCGTCCTCTTTTGATTTCTCTGTGGCTACTCTCGATACTCCCAATTCTGAATCCGTTGACCAAAATTTCCTGCAGCCAGGCGATTCGCTGGATCTTGACCTGACGGCTTTTTCGCCCGCCGCCGCCGCCGACGCGGCTGAGCCCGCCAGTTTCGCGGCCCAGGACGCGGCCTCGCAAGCCCAGGAGCCCGCCGATGGCGCGGCCCTGAACGCGCCGGGCGAGGGGAGTGGCCTGTTTGGCGAAACGCCGGCCGTGCATCTGGCCGTTGACCTGGTGCCTGAGCCGGAAACCGAGGAAGAGCCCAAATTCGCCCCCGGCGAAACCATTCACGACGTGGCCACCGTGCGTGGTATGTACCAGAACTGGTTTCTGGACTACGCCAGCTACGTGATTCTGGAGCGCGCCGTGCCGGCCATCGAAGACGGCCTGAAGCCTGTGCAGCGGCGCATTCTGCACGCCATGAAGGAGATGGACGACGGTCGCCTGAACAAGGTGGCCAACATCATCGGCCAAACCATGCAGTACCACCCGCACGGCGACGCCAGCATCGGCGACGCCATCGTGAACCTGGGGCAAAAGGACCTGCTCATCGACCGGCAGGGCAACTGGGGCGACGTGCGCACCGGCGATGGTGCGGCGGCGGCCCGCTACATTGAGGCCCGGCTCAGCAAGTTTGCCCTCGACGTGGTGTTCAACCCCGACACTACCGAGTGGCAGCTGAGCTACGACGGCCGCAAGCGCGAGCCCACCACGCTGCCCGTGAAGTTCCCGCTGCTGCTGGCGCAGGGCGTGGAAGGCATTGCCGTGGGCCTCAGCACCAAGATTATGCCCCACAACTTCCGCGAGCTGTGCGAGGCCAGCATCGAGGTGCTGCGGGGCAACGAAGTCCGACTGTTTCCCGACTTTCCGGCCGGCGGCCTGTGCGATGTGA
>JAYSZD010000922.1:0-7173 GCA_043738185.1 Hymenobacter sp.
GAAACAACTGCTGAAAATTGGCTCGCCTTTCATTTTCTGGCTTTTGCGGTGCTCTTATTGCGCAAAATCCCGCTTGACCAGTAATCCTAAACAGCCTCTATAAAACAAGTGTTTTTTGAGCGTTTGTTACTTAGAAGCTGTCTAGGAAGTGAGAGGCAGAGCAATTTTACGCAATAGCAACACGGTAAAGGTCAGCCAGTGCAGGGCCAGCCAGTTTTGCAGGCTGGTTTCGTAGCGCACGAGCAGGGCCTTGAAGCCGTCGAGCCAGGCGTTGAGGCGCTCAATGGTCAGGCGGCGGCAAAGCTCCGGGTCCAGTGGCGTGTCGTCGTCGGTCAGCCAGTCGGCCGAGCGCCGGTTGCGCGGGATGTTGGCCTCGATACCGCGCCGTGCGCAGGCCTGCCGCAAGCTGCTGCCGTCAAAGGCTTTGTCAGCGTTCAGAAATAAGCCTTCCAGGCGCAGCTCGGCCGCTTCGAGCATCTCGCACAGTTCGGTAAAAACCCGCTCCAACTCAAACGTGTCGTGTTGGTTGCCAGTTTGGGGCGTGGCCACGGCCAGCAGCAGGCCCTAGTTGTCGGCCAAAAAGAGGGCGTTGGTGATGCGCCCGGCTTTGCGGCCCTGGTAGCCAATGGCCGCGCCGCCGTTCTTGGCCAGCGTGTGACTGCCATCGAGATGGACGTTGGACAGGTCGAGGCTGCGCCGATGTAGGCACAAGCTACGGAGCCACAAATTTTTCCAGGCACCGTGTTTGCCCCAGGCATTAAAGTGATAGTAGACGCCTTGCCAGCTCAGTCCCGGCCCCGTGAATAAGGCGTTGACCGGCAGCCAGCGCCACTGACAGCCCGTTTTGAGCTTGTAGAAGATGGCCCCTACCACCTCCGCCGGGTCGGCGCTTGGGCGGCGGCCGCCCAGGCGAGTGGGCAGATGAGGCAGTATCCAACGGGTAATCATATCTTTGGACAGGACTTCGATAAGGGAGGGAAAGGAGATGGGTTGCACCTCAAATTTCCCGCTTTTGTGGAAGTCTTTCGTGTTTTGCGAGCGGCTGCCTACTTTCTAAACAGCTTCTTACTGATGTTACGCACGGAATAGGGTGAGCTGATGGTATATGGCTTTCAGGCCGACGGTATAGAGTTGGGCTTAAGGCGAAACTGGCCGATGCCGCATTTGAGCTTAAGGACTTCGAGCTTGGTGTAGGCCAGCACGGCGGCGAGGAAATGCGTGGCTTGCGTGGTCAGGGTTTTGGTGGGTGATTTTGCCATTGAGGCATTCTGTTTGAGCGAATTGTGGTATTCTTCCACTTTCCACCGTCTCGGGTAAATCATGGTCAACCGGGCCTGGTCCAGGTCGGTGTCGCTACTGACCAGATACAAAATACCCTGGTTCCCGTCTTGGTTTGTAAAGACTTGTTTCCTCACGAGCACCGCCTCGTGAACGGGCTGCGTAGCGGAAAACACCAGCGACTGCACGGGTTGGAACTAGCCTTGCGCTCGGTCAGCTTCGCTCAGAACCACGGTGCGGCTGCTTTCGAGGGCAAAAAGAAAGTGGTGGCCTAGGGCCCGCACCAGCATCATATTCTCGGCCGAGGCAGCCCAGCTGTCGGCCAGCAAATAGCAGTAGGCCACCTGTTGCTGGGGTCGCCCCGGTAGGGCTATGCGCAGCAGCAGGTACTCATTCTTGGTAAACGGGCTCTGGCAGCTGGTTTTCCGGGTCTTGGGCTGGTAGACGGGCACCGTTTTACGCACCAGCTCGACGGCTTGGTAGAGTAAGGTGACGAGGTTCAGGCCCTTGACGTACCGTTGCTGGCTGTGGTCCCAGTGCGTGCAAATTAGCTCGTTGGCGTCAGTGAGGGCCTTTTCCAGCACCGGAGCGTCCACGATGAGTACGGCAACCTCTTCGGGCGGCCGCTGGACTTCTGCCTGCCGAATCAGGGGCTTGGTCTGCCGCCAGACTTCGGCCGGGCCGTAGGTTCCCTGATGCAGCCAGCGCGTGATGTGGTCGTGGTTCAACGCCCCCGTCCAGCAGCCGCGATAAGCTCGTGGCCGTGGTCGGACCCGTCGAACTCAGCAAATAATCACAGGCCCACTGTGCAAGTCTTCATAAGCTGCTAAACGGGTTAAGATGCCCAGCGACTGCGTAACAGCAGATAATCAAGGGAGTTACTTGCCCTGATTTTATGGTGGTGCCGGTCGAGTTTAATGATGGCCTTTTCAAGTGTAAACTGCCAGTGTACGGTGGCGCGGACGGCGTTGAGGGTTACGCAGGCGGTGAGTTCTTGTGGGGTGGGGATGCGCTGATGCAGACACTGACGGGCAATGGCGGAGAGTTCAAGTTCGACCATGTTGAGCCAAGAGGCGTCCTTGGGCGTGTGATGCACCTCGAAACGCGCGGCCAGTACACGGCCTTGGGCTGCGGGCAGGTGCTGGTAGAAGCTGGGGTTCTTTTTACAAAAGTAGGATTTACGCACTCGATGCTATCTAGAATTTCATCGCAGTTTCAAGCAACTAACCAGAGTTGAAAAGTGCCAGTGTCGAAAAGCCAGTGCCCAGCGCAATCACCTGACCTGTTGCTGTCTGGCTTGGGTGTCGCTGCGCCAATTTGCGCTCCAATCAGTGCAAACTGTCTACCAGGCGCACCAGCAGCAGTGGGCCCCGTATCTGCGCCAACTCCTGCAAAACCCCACCATTCCCGCGCTACTTCCAGTGAGTGCGTAAGTCTTAAAAAGGATACTGTTGGCGAATCGGTTTTGAAGTAGAAAGGCTATTTTCGGAGGTGTCTTAACCGCTTGTGCTGATGAGCCTACACACCCAACCAAGCACGCCTGTTCCGCCCCGAACGCGCCAGGTCGCACAGGCGGCTTTTCTACGCAGCAACTGCTATATGCAGTTGCGCGATACCTTTGGCACCTGTACAACGATGCCCTATTTGCCGACCTGTTTCCGCCACGCGGACAAGCGGACAGGCGCCCTGGCAGTTATACCCGTCACGAATTGGGTTGCGAATCCAGGAGGTGAAAATTGAGGGTGAGTAAGGACGCGAGTTCGTGGCCGAACGCGTCGAGTCGGCGGAAGAAGCCGAGTACGGCTTGGCGGAACTGGCCTTTGGTGCGGTAAAAGGTTGTGTTGATAATTTTCTGGCGCAGGAACTTCCACCGGTGCTCAATCGGGTTCAAGTTGGGTGAGTAGGGCGGCAGAAACCCCTGCACCAGGGGCTCATCGGCCAGCCAGATGGTCAGCTCCTTGTTTTGTAGTAGCGGGCGTTGTCGCAGACCACGTGAATGGGCCGTCCGTTGGGGTGGGCGGCCTGCAACTATTCGTATAACCGCCGGATAATCTGGGTATTGACGCAGGTGCTTTCCTGGACGTGTACCTGGGCGGGGCAGTGGGCGTTGATGGCTGCGTTCAGATTGACCCGCTTGTGTCTACTGACCGTGGGCAGGAGCCGCGGTACGCCTTTTCCGGTCCAAGCTCTGCAGCGCGTGTTGTGGGTGGGGTGGGCCGCATCGGCAAAGTAGACTACGCCCTGTCCGGCGTCGGCCACTTACAGCAAAGTTTGCAACCGCTCGGCCAGAAAATTGGCCTGCCATTCGGCGTTGGGCACGGGCGTGGTCAGCTTGTAGGTGAAGTCGAGCCGGTGCAGTAGGTCGGTTAGGCCCGAAACCGAGCAGCGCACGCCGGGGGCCTGTTCCAGATAGGCTTGGACGGCCCGGCAGTCGGTGTACAAGGTCTGGCGCGGCTCGCGGCAGAGGGCGACGAGTTGGGCGCTGGTCAACAAGCCCCAATAGCCCCGCTGCTCGTGGGCCAGGTACTGTTCCAGCCCCAGCCGGGCGAAGGCTTCCGCGTAGCGGTACACCGTGCCGTTGTCGAGCCCTAAATCCTGGGCCACCGTGGCCACGCCCCGACCGTCTCAGACATCCCCTTGAAACAACTTCGCACTTCCGACCCCATCCAGTGAAGAAAAAAAACCCGCGCCAAAGGTGCGGGTCTTTCTGAGCTATGAAAACAAACTTAGTCGTCGGCAATAGTAGCTACTAGCTCGCTGCAACCGATAACCGAACCAAAGGTGGGATATTTTGGAACAGGACAAACTAGCATTTCGGTGAGTTGTGGGATTGGCACGGCGAACGGCCGCTATACCTAGGTGCAAGGTGGCACTCCGGCTGGCTATTGGTGCTTTCATACCAGATTCAAGCGGCCAAGCAGTCCGGCTTTGTAAGAGTTGCCAATGGGAACGCGCACCGGTGCGCGGGACGAAGTAGTGTCCCGCACCCCGTCCAAGAGGGCCGAATCGGCCTCAATAGTCATGATGCGGTCGAGGCGAACGATGTATTTCCGATGCACACGAGCGAAGTCGCGGACGGGTAGCTTTGTTTCCAAGTCCTTCATAGTGCCGTACACCGTAAACCGCTCGCGGGTAGTGTGTAGGTTGACGTAATCACCCAATGCTTCCACGTATTGGAGGTCGGCGGTGGCAATACGGACCAGGCGTTGGTCTTGCTTGACAAAGATTTCTGCCCGGTTATTGGCGTAAAGTGCGTCGCCGGTATTGTTGGCCATGCGTAGTACGCCGTCGAGCTTCTGTCGCTCGTCTTCGAGCTGAATGCGGACGCGCCGGAGTTCCAGATGGGCCATCACCTGTCGGGCCAGAATGCGCAAAGCCTCCCGCTGGTCCTCGGTGAGTTCACGGGGGACGGTGTCCAAGGCGCAGAGGGTGCCCAAGGGCTGGCCTTCGGGGGAGAGCAGCGGCGCACCAGCATAAAAACGAATGTTAGGGTTGCCGGTTACCAGCGGGTTCTGAGCAAAACGCGCATCTAGGGTGGCATCGGGTACCTCATAAATATCATTAGCCCGCATGGCATACTGACAAAACGCATGTTCGCGCGGAGTTTCTTTTGCTTCTATCCCTACCCGGGCCTTGAACCATTGCCGTTCGTTGTCAATTAAGGAAACCAGTGACATTGGAGTGCCGCAAATGAACGCAGAAAGTTGCGCCAAGTCATTGAATACTTGCTCCGGGTCAGTATCCAGCACGTGGTAGCTGTGGAGGGCGTCCAAGCGTTCCGGCTCGTTTACTTGACGCAGCGTAGCGTCGGCCTGGGTTGTGCGCTTCGATGATTTCACAGCAGCGTTGTAAGTATAGTGTTTTCGTTATGAACCAATTATGGCAATAGACTGGTTGGTAAAGCTACATAATGTGCTGAAGAAAGCAGGGAAGGATTCCGCTCAACTTTCATCCTTAGCCTGCCAACAGGTATAATTTGCCGGTTAATGAACTGGGATACTCTTCCAAAACCGCACTGCCAGGTATCTTTGGAACTCCAAAAGACGTTCAGCCTCGTATATCTCCATTCATCAACTTAACCGGGCCCAATCCCTTCTTACGTATGCTTCATTCTTTGTTTCTAATCGGCAGCTTCGGTACGACCGAAATCCTGCTCATTGTGTTTGTTATTGTCTTGTTATTTGGCGCTAAACGCATTCCGGAGCTATTCAAAGGCATGGGCCAGGGTGTCCGTGAGTTCAAGGATGCCAGCAAAGTGGCTGAAAACGAGCAGCCCCAGTACCGCGACCAGCCGATGGCGCCGCCCGTGCAGCCGCCCTATCAGCAGCCCGGCGCGCCCCAGCAGGCCTATCAGCAGCAACCCGTGCCGCCCGTTTACAATCCTAACGACCCTACTAACCAGCCGCGCTAATCCGCGCACTTCTGACTCATGCAAATCCCTTTCATGCTCTTCCTGGGCGATATTGGCGGCTCTGAGCTTATGCTCATCATGGTCGTCATACTTATTTTTTTCGGGGCTAATAAAATACCGGAGCTGGCGCGGGGCTTGGGCAAAGGAATCCGCGAGTTCAAGGACGCCAGCACTGAAATTCGCAAGGAGTTCGAGCAGGCTGGCCAGCCCGCCCCCACGAACTATGCGCAGCAGCAGCCGGTTTACGACGCGCACAACCAACCCGTGAGTTCGCCGCCGGTCACCCCGGTGGCAGATGCGGGTTCGGGGTTTGACCCTTGGGCAGCACCGGCTTCTGCCACCGTGCTGCCGACCGCCGATGCCGACTACTCCGCGGTGGACAATGCCCAGGCGCCCGCGCCACCCGTTGCGCCCACGCTGCCCCCCAACCTGGCGCCGGAAGGTACCCAGCCCCGACAGCCGTACGTGCCGGCGGCCCCAAATCCCAATGTATAGCGCTCAACCGCTCACTTAATCTGCAAAACAGCTTGAAGCGTTTTCATTCCTTATCCGAAGTTCGTAGCGAGCTGACGGCGGGCACCACGTCCTGCCGTCAGCTCGTGGAGTATTACCTGGACAATATTGAGCGCCAGCAGCACCTCAACGCCTTTTTAGAAGTGTGGCCCGATGAGGCCCGTGCCCAAGCCGATGCCATCGATGCCAAGTTGGCGGCTGGCACGGCCGGGCCGCTGGCAGGCATGGTTATCGGTATCAAAGATGTGCTGGCCTACGCGGGCCATTCGCTACAAAGCAGCAGCCGCATGCTGGACGGGTTTAAGTCGCTCTTCACGGGCACGGCCGTGCAGCGCTTGCTTGATGCCGATGCCATTTTGATTGGCCGCCAGAACTGCGATGAGTTTGCCATGGGCGGCTCGAACGAAACGTCATTTTTTGGTCCGGCCCGGAATGCCGCTGACCCTGAGCGGGTACCCGGTGGTTCGTCGGGCGGCTCGGCTGTAGCCGTGCAGGCCGATATGTGCCTGGCCTCAATTGGTTCTGACACAGGCGGTTCGGTGCGGCAGCCGGCGGCTTTCTGCGGCGTTATTGGCCTGAAGCCTACGTACTCGCGTATTTCCCGCTATGGTTTGGTGGCGTTTGCCTCGTCATTTGACCAGATTGGGCCTATCACACGCTCGGTGCAGGACGCCGCGCTGCTGCTGGAAGTAATGGCCGGTCCTGACGGAATGGACAGTACCGCCAGCCAGCGTGAAGTGCCCGCCTATAGCCAGCAGCTCACGTCGGCCCCGCATTACCGCATCGGCTACATTGCTGATGCTATCGACAACGAGGGGTTGAATCCCGAAATCAAAGCGGCGCTGGAAAACCAGCTCGACATCTTGCGCGGCCAAGGCCATGTGGTAGAGGCGGTGGATTTTCCGTACCTGGATTTCATGATTCCGACCTATTACATCCTCACCACCGCCGAGGCCAGCTCAAATTTGGGC
>JAYSZD010000923.1:0-7139 GCA_043738185.1 Hymenobacter sp.
AACACCACGGGCTTCGGCAATCAGTTCAGCGGCTACCGAAGCGGTACCAACAACACCTCGGGTGCCGGCAATACCTTCACCGGGAACAACAGCGGGGCGAACAACAGCACGGGCTTCGGCAACACCTTCGCCGGGGCCGGCAGCGGCCTGGCCAACACGACGGGTAGCAGCAATACCTTCATCGGGAATAGCAGCGGCTTCAGCAACACGACCGCCGACAACAACCAGTTCAACGGCTACGAAAGCGGCTACAGTAACACCACGGGGGTCAGCAACGTGTTCATTGGCTACCGGAGTGGTTACAGCAACACGACGAGCAGCCAGAACCAGTTCAACGGCTTCGAGAGCGGTTTCAGCAACACCACCGGCTTTGCCAACCAGTTCAACGGCTTCCAAAGCGGCTACCGCAACACCACGGGCCGCGAAAACGACTTCAGCGGCTACCTGAGCGGCTTCAGCAATACCACCGGCTCGTTCAACCAGTTCAATGGCTACCAAAGCGGTACTAACAACACCACCGGCAGCCGCAACCAGTTCAGCGGCTATCAGAGCGGTAATAACAACACCACCGGCACCGAAAACCAGTTCAGCGGCTACCTGAGCGGCCTCAACAACACCACGGGATTCAGTAACCACTTTAGCGGCTACCAGAGCGGCCTGGCCAACACGACGGGGGCTTTCAACCACTTCAGCGGCTACCAGAGCGGCCTGGCCAACACGACGGGGGACTCCAACTACTTCAGCGGCCACGAAAGCGGCCGGAGCAATACGACGGGTTTCAGCAACTACTTCAGCGGCTACGAAAGCGGCTTCAGCAACACTACCGGCCAACTGAACCAGTTCAGCGGCTTCCAGAGCGGCCGCACGAACAGCACGGGCAACAACAACCAGTTCAGCGGCTACCAGAGCGGCGAAAGCAACACCACGGGCTCGTTCAACTACTTCAGCGGCCACAGAAGCGGCCGGAGCAATACCACCGGCCAGCAGAACGAGTTCAACGGCTACGAAAGCGGCTACAGCAATACCACGGGTTCGTACAATCAATTCAACGGCTTGCAGAGCGGCTACAGCAACACCACGGGCTTCGACAACTATTTCAGCGGCTACCAGAGCGGCTTCAGCACCACCACCGGCAACCGTAACCTGTTCGACGGCTACCAGACCGGCTACTTCAACACCACGGGCAGCCGCAACCAGTTCAACGGCTACCTGAGCGGCTACCGCAACACCACGGGCAGCAACAACCACTTCAGCGGCTACCAGAGCGGGGCGAACAATACCACGGGCAGCAACAACTACTTCAGCGGCTACAATAGCGGCAACAGCAACACCACCGGCGGCAACAACCACTTCAGCGGCTACCAGAGCGGCCAGGCCAATACTACCGGCGCCAGCAATACCTTCGCCGGGAACAGCAGCGGGGCGGCCAACACCACCGGCGCTGGCAATACCTTCACCGGGGCCAACAGCGGCCTGGCCAACACGACGGGCGGCAACAATACCTTCACCGGCAACAGAAGCGGGCTGGCCAACACCACGGGCATCGCCAATACCTTCACCGGCGTCAACAGCGGGGCGGCCAACACCACGGGCAACTTCAACACCTTCACCGGGGGCGGCAGCGGGGAGGCCAATACGACGGGCTTCGACAACACTTTCGCCGGGACCGGCAGCGGCTTCAGAAATACCACGGGCTCCGACAATACCTTCACCGGCCGCGGCAGCGGGGCGGACAACACGACGGGCTCCAACAATACCTTCACCGGGAGCGGCAGCGGGGACAGCAACACCACGGGCAGCAGCAACACCTTCACCGGGGCCAGCAGCGGCCTGGCCAATACCACGGGCTTCGACAACACCTTCACCGGCCGCAACAGCGGGGCAGCCAACACCACGGGCTTCAGCAACACCTTTGCCGGGGCCAGCAGCGGCCTGGACAACACGACCGGCGCCAGTAATACCTTCACCGGGGCCAGCAGCGGGGCGAACAACACCACGGGCGGTGGCAACACCTTCACCGGGGCCAGCAGCGGGGCGACCAACACGACGGGTACCAACAATACCTTCGCCGGGGCCAGCAGCGGTGCGGCCAACACCACGGGCTTCGACAACACCTTCACCGGCCGCAACAGCGGCCAGGCCAACACCACGGGTAGCAGCAATACCTTCGCCGGGACCGGCAGCGGGGACAGCAACACGACGGGCTTCAACAATGCTTTTACCGGGGCCGGCAGCGGGGCGGCCAACACCACGGGCTTCAGCAACACCTTTGCCGGGGCCGGCAGCGGTGCCAACACCACCACCGGCGACGACAATACCTTCACCGGCCGCAACAGCGGCGATACCAACACGACGGGCAACCGCAATACCTTCGTGGGCAGCGGCAGCGACGCGAGCAGCAGCAGCCTGACCAACGCCACCGCCCTGGGCTTCGGGGCCATCGTCACGGCCAGCAACGAGGTGCGCCTGGGCAACACCAGCGTCCTCGTCGTCGAGGGCCAGGTGCCCTACACCAACCCCTCCGATGCCCGCTTCAAGTACGAGGTGCGGGCCAACGTGCCCGGCCTGGCCTTTATCCGCCAGCTGCGCCCGGTCACCTACCGCTTCAATAGGGCCAAGCTGGAGGCTTTCCAGCGCACCGGGGCCCTGCCCGCCGGCTTCACGCCCGATACGGCGGCCGCCATTCAGACCGGATTCCTGGCCCAGGACGTGGAGCGGGCGGCCCGCACGCTGGGCTACCGCTTCGACGGCGTACACGCCCCGGCCAGCGCCCGCGACCATTACTCACTGGCCTACTCTCAGTTTGTGATGCCCCTGGTGCGGGCCGTGCAGGAACAGCAGGCCCAGATTGAGGAGCTCAAGGCAACGAATGCCGCCCTGCACAACACGGTGCAAGCCCTGCAGCGCCAAGCCACCCAGGCCACCGCCGACCACGCCGCCCTGCTGACCCTGCAGGACCAGGTGGCCCGCCTACTGGAAACTGCCGAGGCCCAGGCCCGCAAGTAGCCGGCCGGGCGGTCAAGTTGTTCAATCAATTCCCCGCCAACGCATTTCCAATGCTGATTCACCTGCCCACATTGTCTTCCCGGCCGGCCCGGCTCCTCATGCTGGCCCTGGCCCTGGCCCTGCTCGTCGCTTCCACCACCGCCCGCGCCCAGGGCGTAGGCATCGGCACGCCCACGCCCGACGCTTCGGCGGCCCTCGATGTGGCCAGCACCGGCCGGGGCCTGCTCGTGCCCCGGCTGACGGCGGCCCAGCGCACGGCCATTGCCAGCCCCGCCACGGGCCTGCTCGTGTTTCAGACCGACGGGGCCCAGGCCGGCTTCTGGTACAACGCCGGGCCGCCCGCCGCCCCGGCCTGGACCTTCCTCAGCCCCACCGGCGTGGGCGACAACCTGGGCAGCCACACCGCCACCACCACCCTGAACCTGCAGGACCAGGCCCTGACCGGCACCGGGGCCAGCATCGGCCCGGCGGTGGGCGTGGGCGTGCGTGCCGACGGCGGGTTGAACATCGGCCAGAACACCGTGGGCAACAATGTCTATCTGGGCTACTTGAGCGGGGCGGTCAATACCACGGGCTTTAGCAACACCTTCACCGGCGCCAACAGCGGGGCGGCCACCACGACGGGCGGCGCCAACACCTTCACCGGCACCAGCAGCGGGGCGGCCAACACGACGGGCTTCAACAAAACCTTCGCCGGGGCCAACAGCGGGGCGGCTAACACGACCGGGTCGGGCAACACCTTCACCGGCAGCAGCAGCGGCCTGGCCAACACGACGGGCACGAGCAACACCTTCGCTGGGACCTTCAGCGGGGCGGAAAACACGACGGGCTTCAGTAACACCTTCGCCGGGGCCAGCAGCGGCGTGGCCAACACCACCGGGGCCGGCAACACCTTCACCGGGGCCGGCAGCGCCTTTGCCAACACCACGGGCTTCGATAACACCTTTACCGGGCGCATCAGCGGCTTCGACAACACGACGGGGGCCGGCAATACCTTCACCGGGGCCGACAGCGGCTTTGCCAACACCACGGGCGACGACAACACCTTCACCGGCCGCGGCAGCGGCTTGGCCAACACGAGCGGCAACCGCAACACGTTCGCCGGGTTCCGCAGCGGCAACACCAACACGACGGGCAACAACAACACGTTCGTGGGCACCGACAGCGACGCGAGCAGCGGGGCCCTGAGCAACGCCACCGCCCTGGGTTTCGGGGCCATCGTGACGGCCAGCAGCATGGTGCGCCTGGGCAGCACCAGCGTCCTCGTCGTCGAGGGCCAGGTGCCCTACACCAACCCCTCCGATGCCCGCTTCAAGTACGAGGTACGGGCCAACGTGCCTGGCCTGGCCTTCATCACGAAGCTGCGCCCCGTCACCTACCGCTTCGACGCGGCCAAGCTCGACCGCTTCGGCCGCACCGGGGCCCTGCCCGCCGGCTTTACGCCCGACCCGGCCGCCGCCGTGCAAACCGGCTTCCTGGCCCAGGACGTGGAGCGGGCCGCCCGCGCCGTGGGCTTCGTTTTCGACGGCGTACACGCCCCCGCCGGCGCCCGCGACCACTATTCCCTGGCTTACAGCCAGTTTGTGATGCCCCTGGTGCGGGCCGTGCAGGAGCAACAGGAGCAGATTGAGCAGCTCAAGGCCCGCAACGCCACGGCCGAAGCCCGCGCCGCCCAGGCCGAAGCCCGCGCCGCCCAGGCCGAAGCCCGCGCCACGGCGGCCGAAGCCGCCGCCGCCCAGGCCGCCGCCGACCACGCCGACCTGCAAGCCGTGAAAGCACAGCTGGCCCGCCTGCTGGGCGGGGCCGCACCCGCCCTGAAGGCCCGCCGCTAAGGCCGCGCCGGTGCCCTGCTGACCCTGCAGGACCAGGTGGCCCGCCTACTCGGAACTGCTGAGGCCCAGGCCCGGAAGTAGCCCACCGCACAAGCAAGCAAGTGACCTCACTAAATACTCAGTACTCAGTCATAAGTAATGTGTAGCGAGTAGCAAGGCAAGGCATTGAGCATTAATACTAATTATCAATTCTAGATACCCGATACTTATGACCTACTACTTGTGACCTACTACCTAATTCCCGACAACACTATTTCCATGCTGTTTCACCTGCTCACATTCTCAACCCTGCCGCTGGCGGCGACAACGTATTCATGGGCCCCAGCAGCCGCTTCTTCAACCAGACGGGCAGCAACAACATGAAACTGGGAAGCTTGAGCGGCCCGGCTAGTGCCGCCGCTGCCCTGACCATCATCAGGACACCGGTTTACCAGGGGCGGTTTAGCCACCGTAACTTCTCAAACAATTCTCATCGAATATGAAACTTCGCCTTACCCTAGTTCTGCTGCTGCCGCCGCTGGTCGGCTTGGCCCAACTCACCAACAGCGGCGCCACCATCACCGTGCAGAGCGGGGCCACGCTCTCCGTGACCGGCGCCGTGCAGAACAACGCGGGCAGCACCCTCACCAATGCCGGTACCCTGCAGCTCACCGGCGACCTAACTAACGCGGGCACGCTGGCCTCGACCGGCGCGCTGGTGTTCGGCGGCGTTGCCAATCAGGCATTTGCCCCCGGTACGGCCACCGTGGCCACGCTGGTGCTCAACAACACCGGGGCCCCCGGCCAGCGCACCCTGAGCCTGCCCACCGACCTGACCCTGACCGCCGCCCTGACGCTGCAAAGCGGGCTGTTGCGCACGGCCCCGGCGGCCACGCTCACCCTGCCCGACGGGGCCACGCTCAGCGGCGAAGGCCCCGGCCAGTACGTGCAGGGCAACCTGCGCATCGTGCGCGCCGCCGGCAGCGGCCCCCTCGACTTCGGCCACGGCCTGAGCCTGGACCGCAGCGGCCTAGGCCAGGTCACGGCCACTCGCACGGCCGGCCTGCTCACCGACAACCTGAGCCGGGGCGTGAACCCAAGCAATGCTGCGCTCAAAGGCATCGACCGCATCTGGACCGTGGAAACCGCCGTGGCCGCCGCCGCCGCCGCCGCCGTGCCCGTGACCCTGCAGTGGATAGCCGACGACGACAACGGCCTGACCAGCTTTGCGCAGACCCAGGCCTGGCGCGCGGCCGTGGAGTTGGCGGCGTGGGGCCCGGTGGGTAGCCCGCTGGCAGCCACGGTGAGCGGCGCCAGCCGCAGCTTCTCGTTCGCCACCGCTGCGCTGGGCCGCCTCACCGTGAGTAATGCACCCAACCCGCTGCCGGTGGAGCTAGCCCGCTTCACAGCCGAACCGCTGGGGCCCGATGCGCTGCTGCGCTGGGCTACGGCCTCGGAGCGCAACAACGACCGGTTTGAGGTGGAAAGCAGTACCGACGGGCGTACGTTTCAGCGCATCGGGCAGGTGGCCGGCCAGGGCAGCAGCACCCAGCCCCACGCATACAGCTTGCTCGACCGTAACCTTGCCCGCTACGCCGTCGCCCTCGTCTACTACCGTCTTCGCCAGGTTGATACCGACGGAACGGCGGCCTACTCGCCCGTGCGTACGGTGGCCGTGACAGCCGGCCCGGCCGTACTGGCCCTGTTCCCTAACCCCACAACCGACCGCGCGGTCACGCTCACGGGCGCGCAGCCCGGCGCGGCCGTCACGGTATTCGATGCGGTAGGTCGGCTGGTGCTGGCCATCCCGGCCGACACTGCCGGCACGGCAGCGTTAATGCTCCCCGCTGGGGTGGCCACGGGCGTGTACCTGGTGCGCGTGGGCAATAACGCGCTGCGCCTTACCGTGGAGTAAATAGGGAGGGCATCGAAAAGTGTGGGACAGCCGCGGTCACCAAGCTTTTGGCCACTGTCGGCGGAGGCCATGCTAATAGCTGCAGGCATGAAGAATATACAGCTCCCATCGTGGCGTAGCGTGTAACTAATTTGATATTTAATAATAAACTTTCACTTTTCTTGCTGCTATGTACTCACCTGTTCTCTCAAGTATCCGGCGGGGCCTTCAGGGCCTGCTGCACCCCCTAGGGCTGTTTTTGCTGCTGCTGGCCAGCCCGGCCGGGGCCACTCCGCTGCCGGCCGCCGGCCTGCTGGCCGGCCCGCCGGCAGGCCGCTCCCTGGCCGAAGCCCTCAACCCCGACGGCACCCTGCGGGCGGGCCTGCACGGCTCCTTCAGCGCCGCGGGCTACACCATGGACCGCGATG
>JAYSZD010000924.1:0-2820 GCA_043738185.1 Hymenobacter sp.
CTCGGCCACCGAGCTCAACGAAACTACGCTCTCGCTCGTGATTCAGGAGCCGCTGGGCGTGGTGGGCCAGATTATCCCCTGGAACTTCCCCCTGCTGATGGCCACCTGGAAAATAGCCCCCGCCCTGGCCGCCGGCTGCTGCGTGGTGGTGAAGCCCGCCGAGCAAACCCCGGCCAGCATCATGGTGCTCATGGAGCTGCTGCAGGACGTGATTCCGCCCGGCGTGCTGAACGTGGTGAACGGCTTTGGCCTGGAAGCCGGCAAGCCCCTGGCCAGCAACAAGCGCGTGAACAAGGTGGCCTTCACCGGCGAAACCACCACCGGCCGCCTCATCCTGCAGTACGCCGCCGAAAACATCATCCCCGTGACCATGGAGCTGGGCGGCAAGTCGCCGAACATCTTCACCAAATCGGTGATGGACCACGACGACGACTTCCTCGACAAGTGCCTGGAAGGCGCGGCCATGTTCGCGCTCAACCAGGGCGAAATCTGCACCTGTCCCTCGCGCTTGCTCATTCACGAAGACATCTACGACGCCTTCATGCCCCGCCTCATCGAGCGCGTGAAAGCCATCAAGCTCGGCCACCCGCTCGACCCCAACACCATGATGGGCGCGCAGGCCAGCAACGACCAGTACGAGAAAATCCTGAGCTACCTGGAAATCGGCAAGGCCGAAGGCGCCGAGGTGCTCACCGGCGGCGACGCCCACCGCGACCACGAGCACGACGAGCTGACCGACGGCTACTACATCCAGCCCACTATTTTCCGCGGCCACAACAAAATGCGGATTTTTCAGGAGGAAATCTTCGGTCCGGTGCTGTCCGTAGCCACGTTCAAGGACAACGACGAGGCCATCGAAATGGCCAACGACACGCTCTACGGCCTCGGCGCCGGCCTCTGGAGCCGCGATGCCCACGAGCTCTACGCCATGCCCCGCGCCATTCAGGCCGGCCGCGTGTGGGTGAACTGCTACCACGACTATCCCGCCGGCGCGCCCTTCGGCGGCTACAAAGCCTCTGGTTTTGGTCGCGAAAACCACAAGATGATGCTCGCCCACTACCGTCAGACCAAGAACATGCTCATCAGCTACAGCAAGCAAAAGCTGGGCTTCTTTTAGGCAGTAAGCAACTGAGGTGGTGAAATGGTGCGTTTGATGTTCGGCTGGCGTAGAAGGCGCAGCCAGGACACCAAACTCACCATTTCGCTGTTTCATCAACTTACTTTTTCACCACCTCGCTAGCTCACCACATGCCCACGTCCCGCGTCCTTATTACCCCCGCCGCCGAAGCCACCATCGACCTGTTGCGCGATGAGAATGGCCCGCTCATGTTTCACCAGAGCGGCGGGTGCTGCGACGGCTCCTCGCCCATGTGCTTTGCCAAGGGCGAGTTCCGCATCGGCGGCAACGACGTGTGGCTGGGCCAGATTCACGGCTGTGATTTCTTTATGAGCACCAGCCAGTTTGAGTACTGGCAGCACACCCAGCTCACCGTGGACGTGACCAAGGGCCGGGGCGCCAGCTTCTCGCTGGAAATCCCGTTGGGCGTGCGGTTCCTCATTCGCTCGCGGCTCTTCACAGAGGAGGAGGCAAAAGACATGCTGCCGGTGCGGGAAGGCGAGGAGTATTTGGAGGAGCAGGCGGCAGCGTAAGGTTCCGGCGGCCCGGCCGGGGACAGCACGCGCCCCGTCGGTAATGGGCAGTTATTGCCAGAATCAAACGTGAGAAGAAGTAGATGAGAATACCCCGGCGGGCTTTCCGTTGGGGTGTTTTTGTGTAGAAGATGTTTGAAAAGTCAGTAAACGTATCTTACAGGTCATGCTTCGCTGCACGCTGCACGACCGATGAGCACCTTTACAAACGCTTCGTAAGTAGCGTTTCTGAAACCCGTACACGATGAACGTTTGGAATAACAAAATAAAGGGGGAAATAAACAGGGCGAAAAATAGTTGGATAGTAAGCAGCGCAATACGCCGATAATACCATACTTTCACTGATTACATTGGTGAAATATTCTTTTCTGCATTGCTATGACCAAAACGTTACGCCTGCTGCTTCTGCTGCTGGTGTCTCCGCTTTCGGGCCGGGCCCAGATGATACCCAAGCGCGACAACCGCGCCGTTGACAGCCTGCGGCAAGTACTGGCCCAGCATCCCAACGACACTCTTGGCGCCAAGGCGATGGTGACGCTGATGTACAATTTCCAGTACAACGACACGGTGATTGCCGGCCAGTACGCCCGCCAGGCGCTGGCGCTGGCCACCCGCCTGCACGATACGCTGCGGCTGGCCCGCGTGCACTACAACATCGGCACCATGAATGCCATGGTAGGCAAAGCGCGCATCGCCATTGCTCACCACCTGGCCTCGGCCCGCTACTTCAACGCCCTGGGCCGCGGGCTTTGGGAAGGCCACAACTACCGCAACATCGGCGCGCGCTACACCGACATGGGCCAGTACGAAGCCGCCATGCGCTACCAGGTAAAGGCCCTGCGCCTGCGCGAAGCCGCCAAAGATGCCGGCGGCATCGCCGACTCCTACGGCTGCATCGGGCAAGTGTACTTGCAGCAGCGTAACGCACCCGCCGCCCAGGCGGCCTACGAGGAAGCCCTGCGGCGCTGGCAGGAGCTGAAAGTGGTGCCCTTCGTGCTCGATGCCCTCGACCACCTTAGCATCATTCACCGCGATGCCCGGCGCTACCCCCAGGCCTTAGCCTACATAAAGCAGGGCCTGGAACAGGTGCGGAAAGCAGAAGACAGCACCTATGCCGCAGGCTTTTTGGTCACGCTCGGGGTAATGCGCCAGCACCAGCAGCAGTGGGCT
>JAYSZD010000925.1:0-1141 GCA_043738185.1 Hymenobacter sp.
CCATGTTTGAAATGCAGCAGCAAGGCAAAATCCAGCATGTGGGCCTGAGCAACGTGACCCGCGCCGAGTTGAAAGCCGGCCTGCAGCTCGGGCCCATCGCCACCGTCGAAAATAGGTACAGCTACGCCCAGTGCACCACCGTGCAGCTGCCCCACGGCGCCAACCCCGGCGGCGAAGAAGTGCTGGATTTGTGCGAGCAGCACGGCATTCCGCTCATTCCCTTCTTTTCGCTGGTGCACGGCCTGCCCAACGCCGGCCACAAGCTGGCCGAAATGGCCCAAAAGCACCACGCCACCGTGGCGCAGCTCAACATTGCCTGGCTGCTGCATAAGTCGCCCTGGATTTTGCCCATTCCGGGCACCTCCTCGCTGGCGCACTTCCGGGAAAATATGCAAGCTGCCGATATCCGGCTGAGCGCGGAGGATATGGCATACTTGGGGTAGAGAAGCAACATTTTGCGTCTCTATCTTATTCATAAAGCCGTACACCAACCCAAGCACTGCTCTATTTTTGGCTTTTTAGTCAACAGTGCCATCATGACAAGGTCCTTCGCAGGCTCAGGGCGACAACGCTACTGACTTTCTAAGCAGCTTCCTTATTTTCGAAGTGCTGAGTTCATTTTCTTCTTCTGAGCACCCATGAAACGCAGCTTTTGGTACGGCATCGCCATCCTATTGCACTGGGCCGCGCCCACGCACGCCCAAACCCTGACGGGTATCTGGCAGGGCGTGGAAACCGACACGGGCGAGGACGGCGGCGTTTGGCCCGCGGTGCTCCGGCTGCAAAAAAGCCAGACGCAGGGCCTGTTTGGCGTGCTCTATCAGGAAGTGGGCGGCACGCCGGGTATTTCGGTCACGTTCCAGATGCGGGGCAAGCAAACCGGCACCGAAGTACGGCTGGAACACCAGCGCATACTCACCGAAACCGGCCAGACCCCGTCCAGCTACTGGTGCGATGGGGCCCTGACCTTCACCTACGACGCCGCGCTTGAGAAGCTGACCGGCCGCGCCACCTACCGCCCCATCAACCAGTGCGACCACGGTACCTTCACCTTCTACCGCATCAAGCTGAAATCGCCCGGCACGGTGAGAGCCGGCACCCCGGCCACGCACCGCGTGTCGGGCCGCAACGTGCGCTGGTA
>JAYSZD010000926.1:0-2814 GCA_043738185.1 Hymenobacter sp.
ACATCGTTCTTGTTTCTGAGCGCGAAAGGCAAGGCGCAAGTGACCATGAAAAACGGCCAACAAGGGGCGAACCTAGCTGTGCGCGTACGCCGCGACAGCATTATTTGGGTATCGGCCTCACTGGTGGGCATCGAAGGCGTGCGGGCCGTCCTCACCCCCGACTCGGTGCTAGTACTGAATCGCCTGGAAAAAACCTATTTCTCGGGCGGCTATGACTATTTGAGCAAGCTCCTGAACGTGCCCATCACCTTTGAACAGATGCAGGCACTGCTCCTCGGCGACTACCTGCCGGCGCCTACGGGCATCACACCTAAAGTAACCGAAGAAGAAAACGGCCGCCAGCGCGTCACGTATCCGTTGGCCGATGTCCTCATCGAACGCCTGCTGCAAGCCGGTACCGGCCGCGTGCAGCAGCTAAAAGTGAGCGAAACCGGTATGCAGCGGAATCTAACTGTTGACTACACTGACTTCCGCCCCTTGGATGAACAGCCCACGCTATTGTTTGCACACGCCATGTTCATTCAGGCCCAGCAGTCGTCTGCGGGCGTAGTTACGGCCGCCATTAACTTCACCAAAGTGAATGCTGGCCGCGAACGGCTGGCCTTTCCGTTCACCGTGCCCAAAGGCTACAAGCGGCAGAATTAGGTAGCAGCTTCAGAACGGCATACTTTGAATAAACAGGAAAATACGGCTGTATTACTAAATAAGAACTTGGAGAGCCCTGGTTTCTGGCATGGGCGTGGAGCTTGGTGGCTGCCGTGTTTGCTGCTGCTGTGGCTGGCTCTTCCAGTTACGGCGCAGCAGCGCCAAAAAAAGCAACCCGCTAAGACCAGTACCCCCAAAGCCCGGCGGCCCGCTACTCGTCCGTCTGCCCGTCGCGCCCCCAAAAGCAAAGCCCAACTGGAGCGCGAACGCCTTGCCAACCTGCGTCAGATTCAGAAAACCAGCAAGCAGCTGAACCAAACCCAGGAGAAGAAAAAAGTAAGCTTGGGCCAACTCAACCTTATTAAAGGAAAGCTGACCGAGAAAAAACAAGTCATTCAGGGGATTTCGACCCAGTTGCGGGGCATTGAAAGCAATGTGCAGCAAACGGCCCAGCGAGTGCTGCAAACCCAGAAAACGTTGCGGGAGCTAAAGGCCGAATACGCCCGCCTGCTCTATACCGCTTCTAAAACTGCGAATGGGTTCAATCGGCTCATGTTTCTGTTCGCGTCCGATTCATTCAACCAACTGTCCTTGCGGTTGCGCTACATCCGGCAGTATACCGAAGAGCGCCAGCGCCAGGCCGCGCGCATTATGGGTACCCAGCAGCAGCTGCACCAGCAACTCACGGGCCTAACCAAACAGCAGCAGCGCAAAAGCAGCTTGCTCAACACCCAATTGAGCGAAAATAAGAGCCTGCTAACCTTAAAAACCAAAGAAGACCAAATCGTGCAGCAGCTCAGCCAGCAGGAGCAGGGCTTGCGCCAGGAGCTAGAGCAACGCCGCCGGGCCGTGGTACAGCTTGACAACCTGATTGCTCAGCGGGTTCGAGAAGAAATTGCCCGGGCCGCCCGTGCTGCCCGTCTGGCTGCTCGTCGTCAGGTTGAGTTGGCGGCCCGGCGTAGCGCCGCACGAAGCGCGGGCCGCACTCGTGCCGACTCAGATAATGAGAACGCCACCGCCACCGCAGCTCCCGAATCGGATGCGCCCGAAACCGCCGCCGAGTCCGCTGCCGACCGTCGCGCCGTACGCATTGCCCTCACCCCGGAATCAGCGCTTCTTTCTTCCTCGTTCTCCGGGAACCGAGGCCGGTTGCCCTGGCCCGTGAGCCGTGGGTTTATCAGCCAGCGTTTTGGGCGGCATCCTCATCCCGTCCTGAAAAACGTAACCGTAGAAAACCGTGGCATCGATATTCAAACCAGCGCCGGTGAATCCGTCCGTTCCTGCTTCGATGGCAAAGTGCTGACCATTGCCAACATCGCGGGTATGAATACCATCGTTATGATTCAGCACGGAGACTTTTTCACTGTGTACGCCAAACTAAAATCTGTTAACGTGCATGAAGGCCAGCGCGTAAGCGCCAAAGAAGTTATCGGTGTAGTAGCCACCGATAGCGAAGGCACTTCAGAAGTGCAGTTCCAAGTATGGCACAACTCCTCCAACCTAAATCCTCAGAACTGGCTTGGAGGCCATTAAGTCAATTAAAATCGGAATGCTTCATTCAGTTGTCTGATAACATTTTAGCGTGAGCAATCAGCCAGTAAGTGATGAAGAAGCAAGGTTTGTTTGCGTAACCCCTTGGTTCCTGCGGAAAGCTTCCTACCTTTGCACCCCGCCAGAATCAACCGGATTCAGGGCGTTGAAAGCCCGCCGACTGAGCGCAACGAAAGTTAAAAATAAAGTTGGGTAATCGAAAAAGTTTTCTACCTTTGCACCCCGAATCGCACTAACCGCGTGCTGCTCGCCGCAAGCCAGGCAGACTGAAAAAATAAAATTTCCTCTTTTCCTTGTCTGCTAAAAAATCCTGCTTACCTTTGCACTCCCAATCGAAAGAAAAGGATTTGAAAGTAAGAAACACCGGCTGCTAACAGCCACATTATCACGCCAACTGGGCCTGGTACACGTTCTTTGAATGTTTGGAAAAGACAAATAGTAAGGACTGCAACTCTTCGGAGGCGCAGTAAAATTACAAGCGTAACACGAATACACAGAACTCGTTAAGACGAGTCGGATTAGCACTCGACATCAGCCATTCTTCGGAATGGTGCAGAGTATTTTACAATGGAGAGTTTGATCTTGGCTCAGGATGAACGCTAGCGGCAGGCCTAATAC
>JAYSZD010000927.1:0-2813 GCA_043738185.1 Hymenobacter sp.
GACTCCCGCACGCTGGTGCTGCAGGTGCGCACGTTTCTACCCGATGCTGACCGGCAGCGTACGGGGCCACCCGCCCCGCTGCGCGTGTTGGCCTACCGCCAGATGGCCTGGTGCTACTGCCTGGGCCAGGCCCTGCGCGGGCTGGACCCCGCCGCCGGGCTGGACCCCGCCGCCGGGCTGGCGCCCTACCTCGCGGCCGCCGAACAGGCCGCGTTGGCGCCGCAACCTCATAAGCCGCTGGCCCTGTTGGCCGGGCACGCCGACCAGCTTCGCGACCTCTACCAGCAAGGGGCCCTCAATCCGTACCAGCAGGTGCAGCTCGATGCTACCCTGGCACGCCTGACCGACGCCATGGGCCAGGCCGAGCGCATCAAAGCCACGGTGTTTCCCGTCAGCTACCGGCTGCTGGTGTACCTGTTCATCTACCTGTTTCTGGGCACGCTCTCGCTGGGGCTGGTGAAGGCCATTGGGCTGTGGGAGATTCCGGTGCTGCTCACCATTTCCTCGTCCTTTTTCCTGCTGGAGCGGACTGCCCGCTACCTGCAGGACCCCTTCCGCAACAAGCCCACCGATACCCCCGTCACGGCCATTGCCCGCACCGTCGAGAGCAGCCTGCGGCAACTGATAGGAGAACCCGAAAAACCCTTCCCCCCGCATGCCGAGGCCTTTTATCTGTTATAAGAAGAACTGGCAGTGATGCCAACTGCCTCCCGCTGCCGGGAGTTAACAACTGCCTCTTACATGCTTGCGATGCATCACTTGCTGCTGTTTGTGCGCCGGTGCTGGCGGCTGCTGCGGGCCCCGGTGCTGGGGCTGCTGGCCCTGGGGCTGCCGTGGCTGCTGTTTGTGCAGCTGGCCCACGAGGTATGGGAGGGCGAAGGCTTGCCGGGTGACCAGTATATTTTGACGTGGCTGCACGCCCACAGCGACCCGGCGCAGGACGCGGTGGCGGCTTGGCTGTCGCGGGCCGGCGGGCGGCTGGGTGCTCCTTTGCTGGTAGGTACGCTGGCCCTGGGGCTACTGCTGACCCGGCGGTACCGCGCGCTTCGCTTTTTCAGCTTGTCGGTGGTGGGCGCTGGCCTGCTGAATCTGGCCGCCAAGCTGCTGCTGACCCGGCCTCGCCCGGCGTTGTGGGCGGTGCTGCACCCGGAACTGTCCTACAGCTTTCCCAGTGGCCACGCCATGGCCGCCGCCGCGCTGGCCACGGCTGTCGGGTTTCTGCTGTGGCCCACGCGCGGGCGTTGGGCGGCGGTGGGAGTGGGGGCCGCCTGGGCGCTGGGCCTGGGCTGGGCGCGCATGTACCTGGGCGTGCATTACCCTTCCGACGTGCTGGCCGGCTGGCTGGGCTCGGTGGGTTGGGTGAGCGGGCTTCACCTGTTGTTTGCGCACCAGCTACGAGCGGTGGGGGCTGGAATACGGCGCGTGGCTTCGCCGGTGGTGCGCTGGTACCAAAAGGCCAGTGGGCCTGGCCTACCTCCGGGCACTTGAAAAACACCTTCATGTGAAGTGATTATGCCTGCTGCTATGGTCCTGATTGGTTTCAGCTCATCAGCCGTCAGCGTAGTAGTCTGAACAGTTTCTGATTTTCTGCCAGTTACGCCGGAGTTTTTTCGGACAGGGTTTTAATCAGCTCATCCGCGGCGGCGTTGCTATTAATGCCGTAGCCGTTCACCAGCGTGCCTTTGAGGTTGAATTTGGCAGACGATATGGCGTAGACGATGGCCTCGTCGTCAGGGTCGGAGTTGCCTTCAAACCGAAAATGCTGGTCGATGACAAACTCTTCGGGTGCGCGCCGGATGGCCGAGGCATTACCCGTCAGGTTGGCATCTGCCAAGTTGAAATCTTCGGTATAGCCCGCGGCCTTCAGGCGGTGTAGGGTTTCCGAAAGAGTGGTCATGGGAATCATGGCAGGAGGGCTGAAACGACGGTAGAAGCAGGAGAAAGCGCCAGGGAACGCCTGGTTTCAGGGAGCCGGGACCGGCATGGCCAGGGCCGTGATGAGGTAATATGCCCCCCAGCCTACGAACGCGAGCAGCGTAGCCCACACCCAGGCCGGAATAATCTGCGGGGTTTCCGAGGCCTTGATGACAAACGAGTCGGTCCGCTCGCTGCCGTAGGCCGTCACGGTCAGCGGCACCACGTCCGACACGATGTCGTCGTTGCTTAGGCCCAGCACCGTGATGGCGGGGCCATTGCGTACGGTGAAGGCAATGTTTTGAACGCCCTCCACGCCGCTCGACGAGCGGGCCACCACGCGCAGCGAGTGCGGCCCGTCTACGAGGCGGGTGGTGTCGAGGTCAATCTTGACCGGGGGCGCGTAGCGGGCGAACGGCACGGGGTTGTCGTCGAGAAACAGCAGCACCTGCTGGTCGTTTTCGGCGGCGGAAACTGGCACGGGAGTAGGCATGGCGGGAAGCATAATCAGGAGAAGGAAAGCTGCTGGCGCCGGGCCCGGTTGCGCGGGTTGTCGGGCCGCGCCAGAAACCAGAAGAAGCAGCCGAACACGAGCACCACCACGGCAATCGAGCCGTAGAGCATGGCGTAGTCGAAGGGCCCGCCCGGCCCCACGCCGTGCGTGATGGTGGCGAAGCCTTTGGGCTGCTGCTTTTCACACACCGGGCAAGCCAGGGCAGGCAGGGCCAGCAGCAGGCTACCCAACAGTACAATCAGGTTCTTTTTCATGACAGCTGGCTAGTTAGAGGATTAAAGAGCGGGCGCGGGCTTAACCAGCGTCCGCAGCTGCTTGACGAAATCGGCGGTGACGGGCGCGCCGGTGTTGCCCCAGGCGCTGCGCTCGTGGCTCATGATGGCCG
>JAYSZD010000928.1:0-2811 GCA_043738185.1 Hymenobacter sp.
ACAGCCTTGGCCGCGCCGCCCGTGCCTAGTACCAAGGCCCGGGCGGCCTCGCCGCGCAGCGGGCAAAAGGTGCGCAACGAATCCCGAAAGCCAATATAATCCGTGTTGTGGCCCACCAGCCGTCCTTCAGCCGTGCGCTCAATCACATTCACGGCGCCCACGCGGTTGGCCGAAAGCGCCATGTCATCGAGATAAGGCACCACTGACTCTTTGTACGGTACGGTCACGTTCAGGCCCGTAAGGTTGGGGTTGGCTGCCAGCAGCCTGGGCAGCTCCCCAATGGTGGCCAGCTCAAACAGGTCGTACCGGTAGTCTGCTAGCTGCTGCGAATAGAATTTCTGCGTGAAGTAAGTCTGCGAAAACGAGTGACTGAGGGTGCGGCCAATAAGCCCGAACTGACGCATAAGGTGGATTCAAGTAGCAGGAAAATGCTCTAAAATAACACAAAAAAGCCGCCCTGGTCAGTAAAGGGCGGGGCGGCTTTATTAGTAAATTGCAATTTGCAGGAATTTCGAGATGAAGCGTCCTTATTGGCTGTCGGCCACGGGCTGGAGGCTCAACTTGTCTTTGATGAACGACCAGAGGGGCGGCAGAATGGAGAGCACAATAATACCATAGATAACCATGGTGAAATTCTTCTGTACCCATTCAATATTGCCAAAAAAGTAACCAGCCAGGGTAAGCGAAATTACCCAGAGCGCGGCGCCTGCAATGCTGTAGGAGATGAAAAAGCGGTAGGTCATAGTGCCCACACCGGCTACAAATGGCGCAAACGTGCGTACGATGGGTACGAAGCGTGCCATGATGATGGTCTTGCCGCCGTGCTTGGCATAAAAAGCCTGCGTTTGGTCCAAGTACTTACGGTTCAGGAACTTGTAGTTTTCCCGAAATACCCTCGGTCCCAGATAATCGCCCACAAAATAGTTGAGGTTATCGCCCAAAAAGGCGGCGGCCATCAGCAGGGGAATGAGAATCAGGACGTTCAGTAGCGGCTCCCCGGTTTCGAGGTTGGGCTGCGCCGCCAGCGTCCCGGCCACAAACAAAAGGGAGTCGCCGGGCAGGAAAGGAAAGATGATGACGCCCGTCTCGGTGAAGATAATGAGAAACAGAATGAGGTAAATAAGACTACCGTATTCATTCACAAGGAGCTTGAGCTGCACGTCGAGGTGCAAAACAATATCGAAAAAATGCTTAATTAATTCCATGCCAGAGGTAAGTGAGGCACAAATAAAACCGTTAACTGCCGAACCAGTCGAAACCATTGGGCAAAGCAGGGGCCAATGAGGGTCTTTAACCGATTGCGCAGGGCCTTGGATTCAGTTAGTTTCAGCAAAGCCGGAAAGGAAAGAGGTGGTATTATTTGATGAGACCATTTTGCTCCAAGGCCCCGCAGTTCATACCTTTGTAGCTCAGCTTCAAAAGATAGCAGTATAAATTATTAAATGTTTTTACAGTAGATACCGAAGAGCAGGAATAGGGGTTAGGAGTAGAATGGACGCGCAATTGAGCGCCGCGAAATCCTCGCTACTGGTTTGCGAACCATTGCATGAGGAACGGAAATCTGAAAAGTGGCATGACGTGTGCTGGCACAACAGCGGTGAAAGTATGTTTGGCCGTTACTTTTCTGAGCCTGGCCGTGTCGCTTTTAACGCAACCTCAATAACTCATATTATACCTTTCTCGTTGTAGAAGAGGACTTAATTATATTTTATCGAATGATTGTTTACCAGGGAGGGGATTGGTGGAAAGCCTTGCGGCACTTCCAGACTTCGGCAATTATTCGCCTGTTGCTGAAGCGTGTAGCGCTGGTGGGCGTCTATGGCTCGGCAGTAGCCGTTATCAGTCTCGATTTTCATACCCTGAACGTAAAAATCGGTCGCGAATATCTTTCCATCCTGGGCATTCTGCTTAGCCTTTTGCTCGTGTTCCGCACCAATACCGCTTACGACCGTTACTACGAAGGCCGCAAAGTGTGGGGCGTTCTGGTATCACAATGCCGGGGCTTGGCTATGGAAATGAATGCCTTGCTGCCCCGCGAGGCCAAAGCCAGCCGGCGCTACTTCGCGGCCCTCATTTCCAATTTTCCCATTGCCGTGGAAGGAAGCCTGCGCAACAAGGTGCGCTTCGATAAGATGGAAGCTACGCCCGACATCATCGAACGCCTGCAAAAGGCGGAGAGTGTGGCCTCTACCATTATTGCCGTGCTCATGGAGAGTGTGGAGCAGCTCCGCCAAGTGCAGATATTCGACCCCATTCACCTCATCAATATCAAGCAGCACTACATCGCGATGATGGCGGTGAATGGCACCTGCGAGCGCATTAAGTCAACCCCGATTCCGTATTCCTACAGTTTCTTTATAAAGTGCTATATCACCATTTTCATCATGATAATGCCGCTTGTTCTGGTCGATTCCTGCGACTGGTGGATGGTGCCCATCACCATGATTGGGGCTTACGCTATGCTGGGGCTAGAAATGATTGGGAACGAAATAGAAAACCCTTTTGGTTATGACAGCAACGACCTGCCTATTACCCAACTCTCCAACAAAATCCGGGTGAGCGTCCACGACCTACTCGGCGTTGAGCTCCCGGCAGAGAAAAAAGCTTTAGCATCAGTTCCTTACAGTGTCATGCACTAGCGCCCATAACTGTAAAGCACGGGTTCCAGCTGTTTTGGTATTCAATCACTAAAAAAAGCCAAAAAATGCCATTTTAACATTAGCAAGGCCAATTGGGTTGTCTTTTGTGATAGGCAGACATCCTTTTTTCATACTACATCGTATATGGCGCTCGTCGCGCAACGCGCGTTTT
>JAYSZD010000929.1:0-1135 GCA_043738185.1 Hymenobacter sp.
TGGCGGTTGCAGGTGCGCGCCGGTCAGGGCCTGCAAATGCCCCGTGCCCAGCTCGATGAGGTGCTGCGGCAGGTGAGAGCCCTGCCCGGCGTGCGCACCGTGGCCCTCACCAGCGGTAATCTGCCCTTCACTTTCAGTACCAGTAATTCGACGTTTGGCTACAAGGGCAAAACGGCGCTGAGCAACGTTTATGATGCCGACGACCGCTACAACGACGCCATGCGCCTGCACCTGCGCGAGGGCCGCTGGTTTGAACCGGGCGACGACGGCAGCAACCACCGCCCGGTAGTCATCAGCCAGGACCTGCGCGAAAGCCTGTTTGGCGACGAGCCGGCACTGGGCAAAATCTTTACCTGGAGCAACCACGGCAAGGAGGCCATCAAGCCCGAGGACGAATTTCTGGTGACCGGCGTGGTCGATAACGTGCGCATGTCCAACGACTTTGCGGCGGCTGAGCCCGGCGTGTGGAAGCGCCTGCTGCCCCACGACACCACCCACTGGGAAACGGCCAACGTGCTGGTGCGCGTGGCCCCCGGCCAGGGCGGCGAGCTTCAGGAGAAAATAGCCCGCACCGTGGCCAGCGTCACCCGCCAATGGACCACCGAAGTGCGCGTGATGAACGACGACCGCCTCAACAAGCGCCGCTACACGCTGGTGCCCGTGGTGGGCCTATCCATCATGGGCCTTTTTCTCATTGTTAATGTGGCGCTGGGGCTGTTTGGCGTGCTTTGGTACAACATCAGCCAGCGCCGCGCCGAAATTGGGCTGCGCCGGGCGATGGGCGCCACCGGGGCCAGCATCAGCCGGCAGTTTTTGGGCGAAATGCTGGTTGTGACCACGCTGGGCGTGCTGGGTGGGCTGCTACTGGCCGTGCAGTTTCCGCTGCTGGGCGCCTTCGATTTGCCCGTTCAGCGCTACGTATTGGCCATTGCCGTGGCCACCGGCGCAGTGTATCTCATCACGGCGCTGTGCGCCTGGCAGCCCAGCCGGCTGGCGGCGGCCATTCAGCCGGCCGTGGCGCTCCGGGAGGAGTAAGGCCGCACCGGTTTCGGCTTGCATCGTCCCCCAAATCTATCAGCTTACCGCCGCTTGCCTATGTTGCTTCATCACCTCAAAATGGCCTGGAAGGTGCTGT
>JAYSZD010000930.1:0-7105 GCA_043738185.1 Hymenobacter sp.
ACGTCGATTCGTCGCTGATGCTGGTCACGGCCCTCAACCCGCACATCGGCTACTACAAAGCCGCCGAAATTGCCCAAACCGCCCAAAAAAACGGCTCCACGCTGAAGGAAACGGCTCTGAAACTGGGCTACGTGACCGAAGCGGAATTTGACGAGTGGCTGAAGCCCGAGGAGATGGTGGGCCGATAAGGCTCATTTATAAAAGAACGTCATGCTGAGCGGAGCCGAAGCATCTCTACCGCCATACTAAAATTGATTAGCTGCGCAGTAGAGATGCTTCGGCTGCGCTCAGCATGACGTTCTTGGGTTAACCCAGCGAAAACCAAGGAGCCTTACCGGCCCACCATCTCCTCGGGCTTCAGCCACTCGTCGAACTCGGCCTCGGTCACGTAGCCCAGCTGGAGGGCGGTTTCCTTCAGCGTGGAGCCGTTTTTGTGGGCGGTTTGGGCAATTTCGGCGGCTTTGTAGTAGCCGATGTGCGGGTTGAGGGCCGTGACCAGCATCAGCGACGAATCGACGTGCTTTTTGATGTTGGCTTTGATGGGCTTGATGCCCGAGGCGCACTTGTCGGTGAAGCTCACGCACACGTCGCCAATCAGGCGGGCCGAGTGCAGGAAGTTGTAAATCATCATCGGCTTGAACACGTTCAGCTCGAAGTGGCCCATGGAGCCGCCCACGGTGATGGCCACGTCGTTGCCCATTACCTGGGCTGCTACCATGGTCATAGCCTCGCACTGGGTGGGGTTCACCTTGCCGGGCATGATGCTGGAGCCGGGCTCGTTGTCGGGAATGTCGATTTCGCCGATGCCGGCGCGCGGGCCGGAGCTGAGCATGCGGATGTCGTTGGCGATTTTCATCAGGCTCACGGCCACCGTTTTCAGGGCGCCGTGGGCTTCCACAATGGCGTCGTGCGCGGCCAGGGCCTCAAACTTGTTTTCGGCCGTAACGAAGGGCAGGCCGGTGAGGTCGGCAATGTGCCGGGCCACGTTCTCGGAGTAGCCTTTGGGCGTGTTGATGCCGGTGCCTACGGCGGTGCCTCCGAGCGCTAATTCGCTCAGGTGGGCCAGCGTGTGCTTAATGGCGCGCAGGCCGTGGTCGAGCTGCGACACGTAGCCCGAAAACTCCTGGCCCAGCGTGAGCGGCGTGGCGTCCATGAAGTGGGTGCGGCCGATTTTCACGATGTCCATGAACTCCTCGCTCTTCGCTTTCAACGCGTCGCGCAGCTTCTCAATGCCGGGGATGGTGTTCTCGGTCAGGATTTTATAGGCCGCGATGTGCATGGCCGTCGGGAAGGTGTCGTTGCTGCTCTGGCTCTTGTTCACGTCGTCGTTGGGCGCCAGGGCCTTCTTCTCGTCGGCGAGCTGGCCGCCGTTCAGCACGTGGCCGCGGTAGGCAATTACCTCGTTCACGTTCATGTTGCTCTGCGTGCCGGAGCCGGTTTGCCACACCACCAGCGGGAAGGCGTCGGCGAGGCCGCCGGCCAGGATTTCGTCGCACACCCGGCCAATCAGCTCGGCCTTGTCGGCGGGCAGCACGCCGGCGTCGCGGTTGGTGAAAGCGGCGGCTTTTTTCAGGTACGCAAAGGCGGCGATGATTTCCTTGGGCATTCGGTTGATGTCCTGGGCAATGGGGAAGTTCTCGATGGAACGCTGCGTTTGGGCGCCCCAATACGCGGTGGCAGGCACTTGCACGGTGCCCATGGTGTCCTTTTCGGTGCGAAAATCCATGCTGGAAGAGAGGTGGTGAGGGGATGAAATGGTGAGGTTCGAAGTGCTGATGCGGCCGGGGCCGCACGCAAAAGTACGCTGCCAATAAAGCTTGGCATTTTTCACAACCAGCCCGGCCGTCGAATGGCTTCGCGCGTACACGCAAAAGTCCGCCGGCCCGCCAGGCGGCGGCGGGCTTGAGCAAGTACTTACCATTTCACCACCTCACCATTTCACCAGATGTCCTCCATTAAACAAGTCATTGAAATTCTGGCCTCCTCCGAAAAAAGCTTCGAGGACGCTCTGCAACGCGCCGTGGAAAGCGTCAGCACCTCGATACCCAACATTTCGTCCATCTACGTGAAGGACCAAAGCTGCAAAGTGCGCGACAACCGCATTGTGGAGTACCGCGTCACGGCCAAAGTGAGCTTCGGCACGCCCACCGATGCCCCGGCGGCATTCGACCTATCCGAGCTGGAGCGCACCTTCGACGAAGCGCCCGTGCCCGCCGGCAACGGCGCCCCCGACTACAGCCACGTCGCCATCAAAACCGAGCCCGAGCTGCCCCGCGAAGTAGAGCCCGGCGGCAGCGCCACCGAGCCCGAAAGCGGCGGCGGCTACAGCGGCTAGGCGCCGCAGTCGGTTTGGTTGCCGGCCGCGCGCCGCGCTGCTCCGCAGGGAAGCAGCGCGGCGCTTTTGCTTTTGGAGGAAGCTGGGAGGCAAATGGCCGAAATCTGTTGGCCGGAAGTATCTGATTAGCGCTACCTTTCGCCGGCTTAGACAAAGTGCACCGCGGCGGCCGTGGAGCGGTTTGCGGGGCAGCTGAGCTGCGCAAGAGCCGCTGCGCCGATGGGTCAGGGCTTGGCGCGCCATCGCATTGCTGCCAACAAACCAAAACGAATTGCCGATGATAACAAAATACGTGGTGGTGCTGCTGCTGAGCCTGCGAATAGCCGCTCCGGCCTGGGCTGGCCGGCCCGACAACCTACAGGCTTGCTGGAACCAGCAGGTGAAGCCCCTCCAAACCCAATCCGTTTCTTTCCGCTACCGCGAGACGCTGGCCAAGCTGGAACACAGCTTTCAGCCCTGGCAGCAGACCGACTACACCGGCACCGGCCGGGTGTGGAGCAATGCCACGAGCTTTGCCAAAAGCGACACGCTCCGCAAGGGCGCGGCCACGTATTTTTCCCGAACCCAGCTCACGGGCACCACCCTGCTTTTTCAGGATTACGGCGACAAGCAGCTGAGTTCCGTGACTGCGGCTGCGTTTCAGGAATATGCGGTGCCGGCGGCCCGGTACGCGCCCGGCTTGCTCATTCAGCACTTTTTTAGTCAGCGCGTTGCTCCCGACCCGGAAAGCACCGCCGAGCTGGTGGTGTACCAAGCAAAGATTAGCCGTGTACTGGTCCGGCTCTACATCCGGACCGCCGACAACCGCCTGAGCAAAGTCACGGCCGTGAGCCACGACGAGCTTTTCGGTGATGTCACCACCACCTATACTTACCAGGATTACGCCGCGTTGGGTAAGCTGGCCTATCCCCAAACCATCGGCATCGCGTCAATCAATGGCAAGCTGACCGACAAAGTCACCATCCTCGCGGCTTCGGTGGAGGCTGCGGCTCCGACCCTGCTCACGGCCCCGGCGGGCTACGCGCTGGCGTCGGACGAGGCCGTGAAGCCCGAAATCACGGTGGAGCAGTTCCGCCCGCGCCTGCACTTGCTGAACCTGAAGCACACCGACGACCGGGTGCTGGTGGTGGAGTTCGATACGTTTCTGCTGGTGGCCGAGGCGCCGCTCAACAGCGAAAATGGGGAGCTGATTATCGGGGCCGCCCGCCGGATTGCGCCCGGCAAGCCCATTCGCTACTTCGTGGCCGGGCACTACCACCCGCATTACCTGGGCGGCGTGCGGCCCTTCGTGCACAAGGGCGCCACCGTGCTCACCACCGCCGGCGACCTGCCCTACGTGCAGTACCTGGCCGCCGCCCCGCACACGCTCCGGCCCGACAGCCTGCAGCGCCAGCCCCGGCCGCTGCGCACCGAAGAAATTGTGGACCGCAAAACCATCGCCGAAGGTGCCTTCAAAATGGATATTTATGTGATTGGGAGCAAGTCGCAGCACACCAACGACTACCTGATTTACTACTTCCCCACCGAGAAAATCCTCTTCGAAGACGACCTGGTGTGGATAGCGAAGCAGGGCGAACCCAAGAAAGCCAGCGCCCGGCAAGCCGGCCTCTACCACGCGGTGCAGGCGCTGGGCCTCGACGTGCAGACCATCATCCAGTCGTGGCCGGTGCAGGATTACGGGGTGAAAACCATCATTCCCTTCAGTGAGCTGCAGCAGTCCATGTCGGTCAAATAAACGCGGCGCCAGCCCCAAAAACGTTGCTTGTGACCAAATTCAGTTCTTTTGCAAAACCACTTCTCTCATCACTTTATGACCAGAGCTTTCCTGTTTCTACTGTTGCTGCTGGTGCTACCTGCTTTCGCGCAGGCCCAAACTGCGGCAAAAGCGCCGGTTCCGGCCGCTGCCAATTCTGACAAGAAAGCCGTCACCTTCATCTGGGGCCAGAAAATTCCGGTGCGCGACGGCGTGCAGCTGAACGGCACCGTGTTTAAGCCCCGCGTGATGGCGCAGCCGCTGCCGGTCATCTTCACCTTCACGCCCTACGTGGGCGATGCCTACCAGGACCGGGCCATGTACTTTGCCCGGCACGGCTACGTGTTTGTGCTGGTGGACGTGCGCGGCCGGGGCAACTCGGAAGGTAAGTTTGCACCCTTTGAGAACGAAGGCCGCGACGGCTACGACGTGGTGGAATGGCTGGCCAAGCAGCCCTGGTGCAACGGCAAAGTGGCCATGTGGGGCGGCTCTTATGCCGGTTTCGACCAGTGGAGCACGGCCAAGGAGCTGCCGCCGCACCTCACTACCATGGTGCCGGTCGCCAGCGTGTATCCCGGCCTCGACTTTCCGGCCCGCAACAACATGATTGTGCCCTACACCATGCAGTGGCTGAGCTACACCAGCGGCCGCACCAGCAACGACAAGCTATTTGGCGACTACAGCTTCTGGCGCCAAAATTTCGTGACGATGTACGAGCACCACCTGCCCTTTCAGCGCCTCGACAGCCTGGTGGGCAACCCCACCACCGTCTTCCAAACCTGGCTGCAGCACCCCACGCCCGATGCCTACTGGGACGCCATGGTGCCGAGTGCCGCACAGTACCAGCAGCTCAACATCCCGATTCTGACCATCACGGGGCATTTTGATGGCGACCAGTTTGGGGCGCTGGGCTACTACCGCCAGCACATGCAGCACGGCAATGCCGCCGCCCGGCAAAACCACTACCTCATCATGGGCCCGTACAACCACCCCGGCACGCGCACCCCGGTGGGGGCGCTGGGCGGGCTGAAATTTGACCCGTCGGCCGTGCTCGACCTCAACAAGCTGCACCAGGAATGGTACGACTGGACCATGAAATCCGGCCCCAAACCCAGCTTTTTGCAGAAGCGTGTCGCCTGCTACGTGCTGGGTCAGGAAGCCTGGAAATATGCCGACGACCTCGAAAGCCTGGCTCCGCAAAAACAAACGCTTTACCTGAGCTCGACGCCCGGTCAGGGCCACCGCGTGGACAATTCCGGCGCGCTATCGGCCACAAAGCCCTCCGGCAAATCAACGCCCGACCAGTACACCAACAACCCGCTGGACAATTCCTTCATCAACGACACCACCGGCATTGCGGAGTATTACCTGGACCAGCACGCCGTGGTGGCGCTGGCCGACAAGGGCCTGATATACCAAAGCGCATCCTTCGCCGACGACACCGAAATCACCGGACAACTCAAGTTTAGCGCGTGGCTGGCCCTGAACGTGCCGGATACCGACCTGGAAGTGCGGGTGTACGAAATCCAGCCCGACGGCAGCAGCATCTACCTCACCACCGACGTGCAGCGCGCCCGCTACCGCCAGTCGTTGCGCGAAGCCCGTCTGGTGAAGCCGGGCGTTGTCAACGCTTACATCTTCAACACGTTCTATTACTTCTCGCGCACCATCAAGCGCGGCAGCCGGCTGCGGCTGGTGCTCACCACGCCCAATCCCATGGCGTCGGCCCGCAACTACAACGGCGGCGGCAACCCCACGGCCGAATCCGGCCGGGACGCCCGCACGGCCGTCATCAGCCTCTACCACGACGCCAAACACCCCAGCGCGCTGGAGCTGCCCATCGTGAAAAAGCCGCTCGGCACCGTAGCGCGCTAGCCGGGTTTGGCGCGCCGGGCGCGCCTGTTTTGCCGGATACCAAACGTCTCTTCACTCATTTTTTCTCCATAAAATGAAACATTCTGTTTCTCTGCGCTTGTCGATGTTGTTTCTAAGCGCCGCGCTGCTGGCTGGGTGCAACCGCGCCGATGCGCCGGCCGCTGACAGCACAACCGCTTCGGCAGGGCCGTCCGCCGCGTACTTTCAGCCCACCGAAACCGGTGTGCAGGACGGCGGTGTGCGCGTCATTCCCATCAATACGCCCAAGGGCAAGTTCAACGTCTGGACCAAGCGCTTCGGCAACAACCCCAAGGTGAAAGTGCTGCTGCTCAACGGCGGACCGGGCTCTACGCACGAGTATTTTGAGTGCATGGAGAACTTCCTGCCGCAGGAAGGCATCGAGTTCATCTACTACGACCAGCTGGGCTGCGGCAACTCCGACAACCCCAGGGACACCGCCATGTGGAGCCTGCCGCGCTACGTGGAAGAAGTGGAGCAGGTGCGCCAGGCCCTGAACCTGGACAACACCAATTTCTACCTGCTAGGCCACTCCTGGGGCGGGATTCTGGCCGCCGAGTACGCCTTCAAATACCAGCAAAACCTCAAAGGCCTCATTATTTCCAACATGATGATGAGCTGCCCCGCCTACGGCCGCTACGCCGAAGAAGTGCTGGCCAAGCAAATGAAGCCCGAAGTGCTGGCCGAAATCCGCGCCATTGAAGCCAAGAAAGACTTCGCCAACCCGCGCTACATGGAGCTGCTCATGCCCAACTTCTACGCTGAGCACGTGCTGCGCCTGCCCCTCGACCAATGGCCCGAGCCGGTGAACCGCGCCTTCAGCAAAAGCAACCAGTCGCTCTACGTCACCATGCAGGGCCCCAGCGAGTTCGGTATTTCGGGCAAGCTCACCACCTGGGACCGCACCGCCGACCTGCCCAAGCTCACGGTGCCCGTGCTCGCCATCGGCGGCAAATACGACACCATGGACCCCGAGCACATGCGCATGATTGCCGCCAAAGTGCAGCGCGGCAACGCCCTCATCTGCCCCAACGGCAGCCACATGAGCCTCTACGACGACCAGCAAACCTATTTCGCCGGCCTCATCAAATTCCTGAAGTCAGTAGATGACGGCTCATTGAAGC
>JAYSZD010000931.1:0-1132 GCA_043738185.1 Hymenobacter sp.
AAGCATCTCTACCGCTTCGTTGAATGGCTCCTGCGAAGCGGTAGAGATGCTTCGGCTGCGCTCAGCATGACGTTCGATTTGTTTTTTCAAAACGCCCCAATACCTAATTCACAACTCTCAACCCATAACTCATGAAGCTCACCGTACTTTCCAATGGCTCCCTCCGCGTGGAGGGCGAAAACATCGAACTAGTTGACGCCCAGGGCCAGCCTTACGGCCTCGGCGGGCGCCAGCGCATCAGCATCTGCCGCTGCGGGCTGTCGAAGCAGAAGCCCTTTTGCGACGGCTCGCACAAAGGCCATTTCGAGCATGACGCCACGGCATTTGACTTGCCCGCGCCTAAGCCCGCCGTGTAACCACACATCCGCGCAATAGAAAAGCCCGCTGACCAATTGGCCAGCGGGCTTTTTGCTATCGCAGGAAATCGAGGTTATAACCCCTATTCTACCACCAAGCGCTGCGTGACCTGGCCGCAGCCCACGACGTACATGCCGGCGGGCAGGCCGCGCAGGTCCAGCGCAGCCTCGGAACCAACCGGGGCGAGGTAGCGCCGCACCACGCGGCCCAGCGCGTCGGTGAGGGTGAGGGGCAAATGGGGCGCGCCAGCGGGCAGGCGCAGCGTGGCCGTGCCGTGGGCCGGGTTGGGGAAGAGGGCGGCGGGCGTGGCACGAGCCGATGGCGTGGTAGCCAGCGGCGCATTGGGGTCGTAGATGCCAAAGTGAGCGAGGTGTTTGCTACCGTCGCCGGTGGTGGTAAACGTTCCGCCCACATAGAGTTGGCCATTGGGACCAGGGGCCAGCGCCCACACAACGTCATTGGTGCCGGTGCCCAAACTGCTCCACGCTGTACCATTCCATTTGGCTACCCGGCTGGCGGGCACCCCACCGGCTTGGCTGAAATGGGGGCCGCCGACGTACACTTCCCCAGTGCCCGTCACGACTATGCAAAAAATGGTGTCGCCCACCCCATTGGCGGCCCCCGTACCTAAGCTGCTCCAGGTGGTACCATTCCAGCGGGCCACGCCGTTGGCCGGGATACCGCCCGCCTGGCTAAAGGTGCCGCCCACGTATAGGTCGCCATTGGCGGCCACGGCCAAGCTAAACACACTATACTCGACACCATTGGTAACCCC
>JAYSZD010000932.1:0-2797 GCA_043738185.1 Hymenobacter sp.
CGGGCGCCCCACCGGTGGCGTGTGGAGCGGGCCGGGCGTGGAGGCCCTGTCGGGCGGAGGCTACCGCTTCGTGCCCTCGGCAGTGGGCGCCGGCCAGTACCTGCTTAGCTACACGGTGCAGGCCACGGGCACCTGCCAGAGCACGCGCACCGTGCGCTATCTGGTGGCCCCCACCGTGGTGCCGGTGTTTGCCCCAGTGCCACCGCAGTGCACCACCATGCCCGCCCTGGCCCTGAGCGCCACGCCGGCCGGGGGAGTTTTCAGCGGGCCCGGCGTGGCGGGCGGGCGCTTCAGCCCCGCTACGGCCGGGGCGGGCACGCACACGCTCTCGTATGCCGTGTCCGACTCGCTGGGCTGCGGCGTTATCACCCAGCAGGTGGTGGTGAGCCGGCCGCCCACGGTCACGGTGGGGCTCGATACCACGCTTTGCGCCGACCTACGCCAGCCTTTCCAGCTGCGCGGCTCGCCGGCGGGCGGCGTGTGGAGCGGCACGGGGGTTTCGGCCACCGGCTTTTTCACGCCGCCGGACACCGGCAACCGGGGCGGAATTTTCCCGGTCACCTACACCGTGGTGGATGGCGTGTGCCAGACGGCAGCCACCAAGCAGGTGGTACTGGCGCCCACCTCGACCCAGGACGCGGGGCTGAACCTGCCCGTATGCGCCACCGCGCCGCAATACGCAGGCCTGGCCCCGTTCACAGTCGTGCTCACGCCCGTGCTCCTGGCGCCCAAAGCCGTGTACCGGTGGGATTTTGGCGATAGGAGTACCAGCAACCTGCCCACGCCTACCCACACCTACACCCAGCCGGGCACGTACCAGATTACCCTTATGGCCCGCTACGGCAACTGCGAAGTGCTGACCGGATTCGCGCCCATAATAATCGGGGACGTATTCGTGCCCAACATCATCACCCCCAACAACGACGAAGCAAATCAAACCTTCCAGCCCCGTTTCAGCTGCCGCCCGGCGTCGTTGGAAGTGTTTTCGCGCTGGGGCCAGCGGGTGTACCAAACCGATGATTACCAGAATAACTGGGATGCCAAGGGCGTGCCCAACGGCATTTACTACTACCTGCTGCGCGATGCCGACGACCGCCGCGTGAAAGGCTGGGTGGAAGTACGCCGGTAAGCAGCCGTTCAAGGGTGAGTAGTTGCTCGTTGTCAGTTGTCAGTCGGAAAATCAATAATGACAACAAGCAACTGAAAACGAGCAACTAAATTACCAGGACTGAGCCGGCGGCAATTCGGCTTCGACCAGCTTCCCGCGCCGGAGCAGCCAGCGGGCATCATCACGGCCGGGCAGCAAATCGCGCCAGCGGGCCTCAATGGCGCGCCGGTAGTGCCAGAGCAGGTACGTGGCGCTGGCCGCGTAGGAGGCCGACATACCCAGGGCCGCGCCCACCATACCCAGGCGCGGCACCAGCACCAGGCTGGTGGGCACGGCCACCACCAACCCCAGTAGGGCCGCCCGGTTGTTGACGCCGTAGCGGGCCGTGCCGCTGAAATAGCTGCTGGCCTGCATGCCCGCCCCGTTGATAAAAATGCCGGGCGCCAGCGCCAGAATCACGGCGCGCGCCGCCCCGAATTCGGGTCCGAAAATGGCCGCCAGCCACGCCGCGGGCACGGCCACCAGCACCAGTACCGCCGCCGCCGTAGCCAGTAAGGTGAGCCGACTGCCCCGGAGCGCCGCGTAGGTCTGCCCGCGCTTGTCGGTGGCATTCACCAGGGCCACGTACTGAATGAGGGCGGTGCTGCGCGGAATCAGCCAAATGGCCTCGGCCAGGGCCACGCCCACCGAGAGAATACCCAGCGAGCGGGCATCGGCCAGGTAGGCCACGGCGTAGTAGCCGAAGCGGTAGTTGGCAAAGGTGAGCAGGTTGGACAGGTGGGCACCCCGGCTGTGGCGGGCCAACTCGCGGACGGCAGCGCGGCGGCGCGGGCGGCGGCGGTCCCAGGCATCGGGCAGGCGCAACAGCAAAACCGTGCTGATGAGCCACGGCAGGCCGTAGGCCACGTAGCTGGCGTAGTAGTAGGCCGTGATGCTGAGCCATTGCCCCGGCCCGAACGCCAGCGCCAGCGCCCCGGCCAGCAGCGCGGCCTGCGCGGTAGTAAGCACATTGAAGGCGCGCTCGCGCTGCCGACCCAGCAGCAGAAACACATTGATGGAAAGCAGCACCTGCACCAGCGTCACGCCCCCCAGATGCAGCGTATAGGCTAAGCTGGCAGGCCGCAACCAGCCCACCGCAACGGCGCCCAAACCACTCACCACCAGCGCCCAGCCGTAGGCGGGCAGGAGCAGGTGCCAGGCGTTGCGCCGCGGCACGAGGTATATCAGCGACGAGCCGCCCATCAGTCCGGCCAGCAGCACCAGCCCCGCCACGTCGGTCACAAACAAACTGACTTGCCCGCGCCCGGCCGCCCCCAGATACCGCGCCGTGAGCCACACCACCGCGAAGCTTAGCCCCGCCGTGAGTACCCGCGCCGCGAAGTGTTGGAGAATCCGTTTTAGCATGCCGGGCCGCAAGGTCGGCACCGGGGCCGGAACATGGGGAAATATGGCTTTTGAAAGCCGCTTCGAAAATTCACCCTACAACGGCTACCCCAGCACCTGCTGATACAGCGCCCGAAACGCCGCTCCCACCGCCGGCACGCTAAAATGTGCTTCGGCGTGGGCCCGCAGGGCAGCCGCGTCGTAAGTAGTAGCCAGCACGGTTTGCAGGGCTTTGGCCAGCGCAGTTTCGTCGCCGGCCGCCACCAGCTCGCCAAAGCGGCCGTCAGCCGGCAGCAGCTCCGGCAC
>JAYSZD010000933.1:0-2794 GCA_043738185.1 Hymenobacter sp.
TCTCTGTCAGGTCGTAGGGAGTCATAAGGGACAAAGAAAGGTAGACAAAGGTAGGGTGGGACATGACGCGTCCAAAACAAACGAAAAACAGTAATAAATTTTGGCGAAAAAGTAGCCATGTATTTCAAAAAATGCCATTGGTTTTGCTCATGAGCTAGTAGTGTAAGCTGTTTAGCTTGTGGCAAGGTCTATTTTTGCCCTCATGCCCCAACGCCTCATTTTCGTGTACAACGCCGACGGCGGCCGCTTGGCGGGGTTGAAGGACCTGTTCCATAAAATTCTGTCGCCCGGCACCTACCCGTGCTCGCTGTGCGCCGTGACCTACGGCGCTACTTCGGTGCAGCCGGAATGGCGGGAGTTCATTCAGAAGCTGCCGGTGCCGGTGGAGTTTCTGCACCGCGACGAGTTTACTGGGGACTACCCGCAGTGGGCGCGGCACCCGCTGCCAGCCGCTTTCGCCGTGGGCGAGGACGGCGCGCTCACGCCTTTCATCGAAGCGCCGGAAATGGACGCGGCTGACCTCAACGGCCTGATGGAAATGGTGCGGGCCCGGTTGGGGTAGCGGGCCGGTACTGCCATTACCTTTGGCCGCAGAAGTTGGCTTTTTCTGCTTCTGCCTTTTTGTTTCACTTATTGTTTCGCATGAAAATACCTTTCCTCCCCGGCTGGCTGCTGGGCGCGGCCCTGCTCACCACGTCCGGCGCGGCCCTGGGCCAAACCGTGAACACCGGCCCGGCCTACGACGCCCGCACGCTGTTCAACCCCCTGTTTATTGAGCAGCTGGCCACGCCTACGCGCACGGCCGGCGGCCAGCCCGGCGCCGCCTACTGGCAAAACGCGGCCGACTACAAAATCGACGCCAGCCTGGACGACAAAACGGCCCGCGTGACGGCTACCGTGAACATCACTTACACCAACAACAGCCCCGACCGCCTGCCCTTCGTGTGGCTGCAGCTCGACCAGAACCTGTTTCGGGCCGACTCGCGCGGGGCCGCCGTGACGCCGGTGGCCGGCGGGCGCTTCGGCAATGCCGCGCGGGGTTTTCGGGGTGGCGACTCGCTGCAAACCGTGACCATCGACTTCCACGGCAAGAAGCTGAAGGCCAACTACCGCGTGTACGACACGCGGATGCAGATTTTTTTGCCCGAAGACCTGCGGCCGAAAGGCGACAAGCTCGGCATCCGCATCAGCTACGCCTTCAACATTCCCGAGTACGGTGCCGACCGGCTGGGCATTCTGAAAACCAAGAACGGCGACATCTTCGAGGTGGCGCAGTGGTACCCGCGCATGGCTGTGTACGACGACGTGGAGGGCTGGAACACGCTGCCTTATCAGTCGGCCGAGTTTTACCTCGAATACGGCAACTACGACTACACCATCAACGTGCCCGCCAACTTCATCGTGGGCGGCTCGGGCGAGCTGGTGAACCCGGCCGAAGTGCTGACCGCCACCCAGCAGAAGCGCCTGACCCAGGCCGCCGGCTCCGACAAAACCGTGCTGGTGCGCTCGGCCGACGAGGTGACGCAGGCCAGCTCGCGGCCGGCCGGCAAAAACGGCCGCCTCACCTGGCACTTCCGCTGCCAGCAGGCCCGCGACGTGGCCTGGGCTGCCTCGGCCGCCTTCATCTGGGATGCCGCCAAAATGAACCTGCCCAGCGGGCGCAAGTCCCTGGCCATGTCGCTGTACCCCACCGAATCGGCACAGGACACGGCCTGGAACCGCTCGACGGAATACGTGAAGCAAAGCATCGAATTCAACTCCCGGCAGTGGTACGAATACACCTACCCGGTGGCTACCAACGTGGCCGGCGTGGTGGGCGGCATGGAGTACCCCGGCATCGTGTTCTGCGGCGCCAAGGCCCGCAAGGAAGACCTCTGGGGCGTGACGGACCACGAGTTCGGCCACAACTGGTTTCCGATGATAGTGGGCTCGAACGAGCGGAAGTACCCGTGGATGGACGAGGGCTTCAATACCTTCATTAACATTCTAACCACGAATGATTTCAACAAGGGCGAGTACAAGTTCCTGAACGACACCGTGCGGCTGGCCCAGGGCCTGGCCCGCGCCATTGCCGACCCCGCCGTGGACCCGCCCTACACCGTGCCCGACGTGACGCAGGCCCGCAACCTGGGCTTCGCGGCCTACGGCAAGATGGGCTACGGCCTGTTTTTGCTGCGCGAAGAAGTGCTGGGCCCCGAGCGGTTCGACTACGCGTTCCGCACCTACATCAAGCGCTGGGCCTTCAAGCACCCGCAGCCCAAGGACTTTTTCCGGACCATGAACGAGGCCAGCGGCGAGGACCTGACCTGGTTCTGGCGCGAGTGGGTGTACAACAACTGGACCCTGGACCAGGCCGTGACCACCGTGACCTACGTGAACCAGGACCCCGCCCAGGGTGCGCTCATCACCATCGAAAACCGGGGCCAGGCCGCCATGCCCGTCACGGCCCAGGTAACCGAAACCAACGGCAAAACCAGCCGTGTGAGGCTGCCGGTGGAAATCTGGCAGCGCGGCGGCACCTGGACGTTCCGCTACCCGTCTACCACGCCGCTCACGCTGGTGCGCCTCAACGCCAGCAAGCTGCTGCCCGACGCCAACCCGCGCAACGACGTGTGGCGCGCCCAGGTGCTGCGGTAGCGTTGCACTGATACGTAAAAAAGCCCCGGCTGCTCAGGTGAGCAGCCTTATCCTTACCTAAAACTCAAACGCCCTTCCGGCCATGCGGCTGGAAGGGCGTTTTTGCGTGGTTGACTATCCGGTTTACCGTTTTTCAAGCGGGTTCAGCCAGCAAGAA
>JAYSZD010000934.1:0-2788 GCA_043738185.1 Hymenobacter sp.
GCCGAAGCCCAGCATTTTGCCGCGCTGGTGGGCGGCTACGGCTCCCAAACCATCACCGAAAACCGGGCCGCTGCCTTCGCCCTGTTCCGCTACGACCCCCGGCCGGCCCTGCGCCTGTCGGCCAATGTGCGCCAGGCCGCTTTGCCCGTCGGACTGGCCCCGCTCACGCCCACGGTGGGCGTGGAGTGGGACCTGTTGCCTGGCTCAGTTGATTCCCTCAGCAGTTCACCAACGCACCAGCTCATCGCTAAGGCCAGCGCGGCGCGCAGCTACCAGGCGCCTACGCTCAACGACCGGTACTGGCGGCCGGGCGGCAACCCCGCGCTGCGGCCCGAGTCAGGCGTGGGCGCGGAGGTCGGGCTGCGCCATCGCCTTGGCCGGGGCCGCACTACGCTGGAAACCGAGCTGACGGCCTTCCGGCAGGACGTGGACGACTGGGTGCAGTGGCTAGAGTCGAGCGACACCGGCATCTGGAGCCCGCGCAACCTGCGCCAGGTGCGTAGCCAGGGCCTCGAAGCCAGCACGGCGTTGCGCCAGCGCCGGGGCCGCTACACCGGCAGCGCCCAGCTGGCCTACCACCTCACCGACACCCGCAAAACCCGTGGTATCGCCGCCGACCCCGACCCCGTGGGCGTGCAACTGGCTTTTGTGCCGCGGCACCAGGTCAGTTTCAGCACCGACCACCGCTGGCGCGACTGGCTGGCGAGCAGCACGTTCGTGTTCACAAGTTTTCGATACATCAACGCTTCGGGCTCCGATTTTCTGCCTGGTACCGGGCTGTTCGGGGCCACGGTGGGGCGCACGCTGCCCGGCCCGGCGGGCACCAGCTTGCTGGTGCTGGTGCAGGCTGCCAACCTGCTCAATCAGGCCTACGACAGCTACCCCGGCCGGCCCGCGCCGCCGCGCACGGTGGGCGGCAGCCTGCGCCTAAGCTGGAATTAAGGCCGCAATGGGCCATTGGCTCTTCCATTTACATCCTTCCACTTTTCACTTTTTTACTGCCGGCGTTGGCCGGTGTTTCATTCCATGAAAAAACAGTTTGTTCCCTTCCTCGCGGGTTTAGCTTTGCTGGCCGCTTGTGACCCCAAAGAGGATGAAAAAATTATTCCGGCACCGGCACCTACCACGGGCGTTTTCGTGCTCAGCGAAGGCCAGTTTGGCGCTGGCGACGGCGCGGTGAGCGTGTTCGACAAAGCCACCAAAAGCCTGACGGTGGACGCCTTTGGCAGCGCCAACAACGGTGCCAAGCTCGGCGACGTGGTGCAGAGCATGGGCGTGCAGGGCAATCGCGGCTACATCGTGGTGAATGCCTCCAAAAAGATTGAAGTTGTGACGCTGCCCGATTTTAAGACGGCCGGGACCATTTCCGGGCTCAGTGAGCCGCGCTATTTCACTTCTACTTCGGCTACCCGCGGTTACGTTACGGAGTGGCGCGGGCCCTTCACCGGCTACCTGCCGGGCGTGCTCAGCATTCTCGACCTCACCACCAATACCGTTATCAAAAGCGTGCCGGTGGGCCGCAACCCCGAGCAGCTGCTGGCCCTGGATGGCCGCATCTACGTGCCCAACAGCCTGGATAACAGCATTTCTATCGTGGACGAAGCCTCGGCCGAAGTGACGTCCACATTCACGGTGCCCGACGGGCCGTCCAGCATGGTGGCCGACAAGGACGGCAATGTGTGGGTGCTTTGCTCGGGCTTCGTGACCTACCTGAGCGTACCGCCTTACACGGCCACCCGGGTTTCGAACGGCGCGCTCGTGCGCTTCAACCCCCGCAACCCCACGTCCCAATTCAAGTTGAGCTTCCCCGGTACCAGCAGCCCGAGCAAGCTGCGCATCAGCCCGGCTAAAGACCAGCTTTACTACGCTTTCGGCAGCGCTGAGTACCAGATGAGCACCGCTGCTACGGCGCTGCCCACCGCGCCCTTCATTCGTCGCAGCTTCTCGGGCTTTGCCATCGACCCGCGCGACAACACAATTTTTGCCGGCGTTTCGCCCAGCTTCAGCCGCAACGGCCGCTTCATCCGCTACCAGCCCACGGGCGTGGCCATCGACTCATTCGAGGTAAAGGTGGGCCCCAACGGGTTCGTGTTTTACTAACTGTTGATGCGTAACAGCTGTCGGTAATTAGTTGGTTGTCAGAAATTAGTTGTCAGAAAATTAAAACTCTCTTATGACCAAAAACTGCCAACCAAGAACTAAAAATGACATCTAAATAACTGCGTAACAGCAGTAGATAAACCAAGTTCTTCCTGTCTCCAAGCCCGCTCTTCTACTAAATTCTCCTTCTACCAACCCTATCTTTAATTCTGCGAAAAAGGGAAGGCCCTTACCGTTTGGTGAGGGCCTTCTTTTGTGGGGCGACGGGCTGCGGGAATCGGTCGTGTTAGTCAGCGATGCCGTCGTGGTTGCGGTCTTTGGCGTCGGCGGCGGCTTTGTATACCTCTTTGCCGGTGGGCTGGTGGGGGCCAGTTTCACGGTTCAGGCCGGAGGTAGCTGAATCGCCGGCCGGGGTGCCAGGGGCGGTGGTGGTGGTGGGCCGCCGCTTGTTGGAGCCGCGTTCTACGTTGGTGTCGCCGTCTGTGGTGCCGGAACTGCAGCCGCTGAGCGTGGCAGTGAGGGCGCAGGCCAGGGCGAAGGGGCGGAAGAGGTATTTAAACTGCATGAAGAGCGTAAGTAAAGAAGTGAAGAGCCAGCGGGGGCGCAAGGTAGAAAAATAACTCGCCGCCGCGCAACCCGAACCTTACGTACGAGGTAGAGTTGTAGCGAGAGCCGGGGGCGTTTGGTT
>JAYSZD010000935.1:0-1127 GCA_043738185.1 Hymenobacter sp.
TACATTCTGCCGGCCAGCCGCGCCGTGGCCCCCGACCTGGTGGCCCCCGATGGTACGGTGGGCCTGCGCGTGGTGAAGGACGAGTTCTGCTTCAATGTAGTGCGCCGACTGGGGCACGGGCTGGTGAGCACGTCGGCCAACAAGGCGGGCGCGCCAACACCAGCGGTGTACGCGGAAATCGACCCGGCCATCCTGCGCGGGGCCGACCACGTGGCGAACTGGCGGCAGGACGATGCCACGCGCACGGCCCCTTCGCGGGTGGTGCGGCTAAAGGCCGATGGCACGCTGGAGGTGGTACGGGAGTAACAGCACGGGGCTGCCGGGCCGAAAATGCGGGTGCCCGTCCGTCCGGTGCGGCTTTTGATTTTGGCGCTACCTCAATACCGTCAGCTCCATGGCGGTGCTCATGCTGGGGAAGCGTTTCCAGCGGTTGGCGGCTCCGTAGCGGTAGAGGTGGGTGGCAAAGGCGGGCATGAGCAGGGGCAGGGCCAACTCCCGGCCCCGGCGCGAGTGGCCAATCCACTCCACGGCCACGACCACCGCGTCGGCCACGAACAGGTTCTCCTCGCGCAGGCTCAGGTGCACGCGCCGGGCCCCGGGCGTGGTGAGCTGCCGGTAGAGCGGGTGGCGCAGCAGGGGCCGCGCCGGCAGGCCGTCGCGCAGCTCGTACACGTTTACGCGCAGCTGCACGGTGTCAAAATTGTTGGCGCTGAGCACGAAGTCGAACGCATCGAGCTAGGCCCCGGCTTTGGGCAGCTGGAACACCCGGCCGATTTCGGAGCCCACGTTCAGGCTGGGGCCGGTGCCGAGGGCGAAGTTGGTTTGCAGGCGGGTGCGGGCGTGGGGGTTGCCGATGCGCAACGTATCGAGGCGGCGGGCCCGCACCGTCACGGCAGCCAGGTCCACAGCGGCTGGCCGCAGCGCCACCACGAGCGGGGCGGGGGTGAGGGTGCCCACGGCGAAGCTGCGGCTGGCGTAGCCGAGCAGCGCGAAGCGAAGCGTGTCGGCGGGCGCGACGCTGGCCGGCAGCGCCAGCCGGAAGCGGCCCTGCGCGTCAGCCACGGTGCCTACGCCCTGGCCCACGATGGCGGCCGTGGCGTAGGGCAGGGGCTGGCCCGTGCTGTCGG
>JAYSZD010000936.1:0-7049 GCA_043738185.1 Hymenobacter sp.
GTTGAAATCGTTGCGGGACGCGGACTACAAAGTCCGCGCTACATCGGCCTTACTTCGCAGTTCCTATGCTGCACTACGACATCTGCATTCTGGGCGCGGGGCCCGGCGGGGCCACGGCCGCCCTGCACCTAGCTAACGCCGGCCATTCCTGTTTACTGCTGGACCGCGCCGCTTTTCCGCGCGACAAAGTGTGCGGCGACGCCCTCAGCGGCAAAGTATTGAGCGAGCTCAAGCGCATCGACGAGACGCTGACCGGGCGGCTGGCCGCCGCGCCCATGCAGGTGCCGAGCTGGGGCATCGATTTTTTCGCGCCCAACGGCCGGCAGCTCGCCATTCCCTTCAAGCCCAAGTTCGACAAAGCCACCGACCGTGCTGCCGGCCATGTGGCCAAACGCATCGATTTCGATAATTTCCTGGTCGAAGAAGTGCGCCAGCGGCCCGAAATCGACTTCCGCGAAAACGTGGACGTGGCCCGCACCGAGCGCACCGCCACCGGCTGGCAGCTGCTCGACAAAGCCGGCCAGGAAATTGCCACCTGCCGCATCCTGCTGGTGGCAAACGGCGCCCAGTCCGAGTTCGCCCGCAAAGTGGCCGGCCACGCCCTGGAGCCCGACCACCACTGCGCCGGCCTGCGCACCTACTACGACGGCGTAACCGGCCTCAGCCCCGATAATTTCATCGAGCTGCACTTCATCAAAGACTTTTTGCCCGGCTACCTCTGGGTGTTTCCGCTGCCCAACGGCCAGGCCAACGTGGGCGTGGGCATGCTCTCAAAAACCGTAGCGGCCAAAAAAATCAACCTGCGCCAGCGGCTCGATGAGATTCTGGCCACGCATCCCGCGCTGGCCCCGCGCTTTGCGCAAGCTACGCGGCTGGGGCCGGTGCGCGGGTTTGGACTGCCGCTGGGTTCCAAGCGGCGGCCACTTTCCGGAGCTAACTATATGCTGCTCGGCGATGCGGGCTCGCTCATCGACCCGTTCAGCGGCGAGGGCATCTCGCACGCCATGGTGAGCGGCCGGCACGCCGCCATCTGGGCCGCGGAGGCGTTAAAAAAGCAGAATTTCAGCCCCGATTTCCTGCGGAATTACGACAAAGCGGTGTACAACCGCCTCGGCCAGGAGCTGCGCCTGAGCCGCGTGATGCAGCGCCTGCTCAACTTCCCCAGCTTGTTTAACATCGTGGCCAACCGCGCCATCAACAACCCCACGCTGGCCGAAACCCTATCGGCCATGTTCATGGATTTGGACCTGCGCGAACGGCTGCGCCAACCGAGCTTCTACTTTAAGCTGCTCTTTGGCAGCAAGTAAGCAGCGCTTGTCACTAAAAAAACCGTTATGCTGACAGTTAGCGCTTGGCTGCCGGTGCTTTGACGGGCTGCTTGCCTTCGTTGCCCACGTACTTGCGCAGGCTTTTGGCGGCGTCGGGGTTAAGCTGGGTGGCGCGCTCCAAATCGCGACGGGCATCAACCAGCTTTCCAAACGAGGCGTAGCAGATGCCCCGGTATTCCCAGGCGTCGGCGTAATCCGCATCGAGCTCAATGGCCTTGGTGAAGTCGCCCACTGCCGATTTGTACTGGTACATCTGCATTTTGGCTACGCCGCGCCCGAAGAAAGATTCCTTGTCGTCGGGCCGGAACTTGAGAGCAGCCGCAAAATCATACGTAGCGGCTTTGTACTGCTTGGTCATCAGCTCGTTCACGCCTCGGTTGTAATAGATGTCGGGGTTGGTGCGCTCGTAGCGCAGGGCCGCCGTATAGTCGGGCATGGCCTCGCTGTATTGCTTGAGGTAGCTTTTGGCTTTGGCGCGCTGGAGCAGGGCCGCACCACTTTTGGGGTTGGCTTTCACCGCCGCTTCGGCCGTGGCCAGCATGGTGCGGTACTCGGCCGTGGTCATCCGTTTCTCCCGGGCCCGCTCGGCCGAGGCAACGGCCGCAGTTGGCACCACTACTACTGGTGCGGCGGCCGCAGCCGCCGCAGCCGGGGTGCTGCCTGCCGTTCCCGCCAGCGGTGCGTCAATTGGAGCCCCCGTAACGGTGGGCGGCGGCGTGGGTTCGGGACTGTTGGCCGCTGCCGGGGCCGTGGGCGCCGCCATGGGCTGGCTCATGGTGGTGGGCTTCTCTTTTTCGGAGGCGGTACTGGCGCAGCCGGTGAAAAAACCCAATAGGGCAAGCGCGGCCAATGATGTGCGAAAACGTGGTTTCATAAAAGCGAGGGTATTAGGGTGCTGGCAGGTTTTGCCATAGCCAGGGGCTTATACGGCAACATTACAGGATTGGCTGTGGAAGTAACGGGATATCCTAAGTTCGGAAGCAGGTTGCGCGGTCCCGGCAAAAATAGCGGCGCGGTGCGGAGGGGCGGTTATCTTTGCGCTACAATGGGTGGGTCCCCCAGACGGGCCCGGTGTACTTTTTTCTTTCGGAGAATTCTATGGCATTGCAATTTGATTTGGTCGTGGTCGGCAGTGGCCCCGGCGGGTACGTCGCCGCCATTCGGGCGTCACAATTGGGCCTGAAAGTGGGCGTTATCGAGCGCGAAGCCTTGGGCGGCATCTGCCTCAACTGGGGCTGCATCCCCACCAAAGCCCTGCTGAAATCGGCGCAGGTGTTTGAATACCTCAACCACGCCGCCGACTATGGTCTGAAGGCCGAAAACGTGGGCTACGACTTCGGCGCCGTCATTGGCCGCAGCCGCGGCGTGGCCGATGGCATGAGCAAGGGCATCACCTTCCTGTTCAAAAAGAATAAGATTGAAACCGTGATGGGCACCGGCAAAGTGCTGGCCCCCGGCAAGGTAGAAGTAACCAAGGCCGACGGCAGCAAGGAAACGGTGGAGGCCAAGAGCATCATCCTGGCCACCGGCACCCGCGCCCGTCAACTGCCCACGATGCCGATTGACGACGTGAAAATCATCGGCTACCGCAAGGCCATGACCATGGAGCAATTGCCCAAGCGCCTCGTGGTGGTGGGGTCGGGCGCCATCGGCGTGGAGTTTGCCTACTTCTACCGCACCATGGGCTCCGAGGTGACGGTGGTGGAATACCTACCCCGCATTGTGCCCGTGGAGGACGAGGAAATTTCGCGCCAGATGGAGAAGTCGTTCCGCAAAATCGGCGTGAACGTGCTCACCAGCGCCGAAGTAACCAAGGTGGATACCGCCGGCGAAGGCTGCAAAGTGACCGTGAAAACCGCCAAGGGCGAGCAGGTAATTGAGTGCGACGTGGTGCTGAGCGCCGTGGGCGTGACTACCAACCTGGAGAATATCGGTATCGAAGAGTTGGGTATCAAGGCAGAGCGCGGCCGCCTGGTAGTCGATGACTTCTACCAGACCAACGTGCCCGGCATCTACGCCATCGGCGACATCGTGCCCGGCCCCGCGCTGGCCCACGTCGCTTCGGCCGAAGGCATTATCTGCGTGGAGAAAATCGCCGGCCACCACCCCGAGCCGCTCAACTACCAGAACATTCCCGGCTGCACCTACGCCTCGCCCGAAATTGCCAGCGTGGGCTACACCGAAGCCGAAGCCAAAGCCAAAGGCTACGACGTGCTGGTGGGCAAATTCCCCTTCTCGGCGTCGGGCAAAGCCAGCGCCGCCGGCGTGAAAGACGGCTTCGTAAAAGTCATCTTCGACAAGAAGTACGGCGAGTGGCTGGGCGCCCACATGATAGGTGCGAACGTGACCGAGATGATTGCCGAAGTAGTGGTAGCCCGCAAGCTGGAAACCACGGGCCACGAAATCATCAAGTCGGTGCACCCGCACCCCACCATGTCGGAAGCCATTATGGAAGCCGCGGCAGCAGCTTATGGCGAGGTGATTCACCTGTAGATTTTAGATGCTTGAGAACCAAAGAGGCCCGGCTGAATCAGTCGGGCCTCCTTACGTTTTAAGCTAGGATGGATATCAAGGACTTTTCGACAGTTGCGCAGCTAGTAAGAAATTCTTATTGATTGCCTGGGAAAAGCACTTTTCCGGCATATCCGGATAGTTGCAGGGGAATTACTCAGTTGTCAAGAAATCCTTGACGACTCGAACCCGAAGGGGTGATATGCATTTTTTGCATAAATCCCGCGCCGGCTGGCCGATAATGCCCTGGTGGCCCTCACGCCGCTCATCGCCGAAAGCAAGCCCGAGGACAAAATCACGATGGTGACGCTGGTGGTGAACTTGGTTAATCAGGACAACTGACGAAGCCGCCTTTAAAGCAACTGGTCATTTTACGAAGGCATAATAAGGCTGCTGCTGAACAATGTATTGGGCTTGCTGCGGCGAAAGCGTGTCAGTCATAAAATCGGCGACTCCCAGGTTGGCACCGAAGACATTGACCCGCCATCTGTCATCTTCTGGCTGTGCATTTGAAAGGCGATGTACGGTTTTCCCACTCACATCTAAAGCTTTCTTAGTGGCTGGCTCGCCGTACTGTTGAATGCAAAGTTCAATGTAGCGCAGTTGGATAGCCGAATCCTCCGCTTCAGTATTCGCCAGAAAGGGTGACAACGCGGCTCGTGCCTCCGGCAAACGCCCCAGCTTCTCAAACGCGTGAGAAACTAAGATGGTGACGTTGACACTAGCTGCGTAGTACTGATTCAAGTCGGAAAATCCGCCGTTTTCGAAGCCTGCTTTTCGTTTCAGCCAATCAGCCTGATAGAAGCTGATGGCTTCTCGGTAGTAACTCATTGACAAGTCGGGTTTACCGTTGGCTTCGGCCTGAACGCCTCGCCTAATTGAGGTTATTAACTCAGCCGGCGTAGAGACCGGGAAACTGTTTTGTAGATAGGTGAAAATTCCTGTTTCAACCACCGTCGTATCCATTCGATTATTGACGATGAACAAACTGTCGTTCCTCGTAAATACCGTATCGGCAAAGTGATACAGGTTTTCCAGCGCGCTGCAGCCGTCGCATTCCGGAAACCTGGGGTCCGAATATGCCACTGTCGTTGGTTGGTGAGACGTGCAGAACGTGAGCTCGCTGCAGGCGAGTAAGACTAGGTATAAAAGCTTCATATTGCAAAGTCGCTATTAGTCCTGCACCGCCACCAGTGGCACTTCTGGTTCAGCAGCTGCTGCCTTGGGCTTGCGGCTCACCAGCCACACGCCCAGGAAAATGAGCACCGCCTGTCCGGCTTTGCCCCAGGTGAGGTGGTCTTTGCCCAGGGCCACGGCGATGAGCACGGCCAGCACCGGCTGCAAATAAATGTACACGCCCAGCAGGGCGGGGGAGGCGTACTTCAGCGCCCAGTTGTTGAGCAAGTAGGCCAGGATGGTGAGGAAAACCACCATGTAGCCGATTTCGAGCCAGATGTAGAGCGGGAAACTGGCGTAATCCGCCGTCAGGGCTTCGCGCCAGCCGAAGGGCACGGCAATGACCGCCCCCACCAGAAAGATGCGCGAGAGCACCGTGAAAGCGTGGTACCTGCGCATCAGCGGCTGCACCAGCACCAGGTAGAGGCCGAACACGGTGGCGTTGAGCAGGATGAAAATATTGCCCAGCGTGGCGTGCGGGTAAATGGCCGCCTGCGCGTTGCGGCTCAGAATGAGCAGGCCCGCGCCAAACGCGCCCACGGCAATGCCCAGCACCCGCGGCACGGTAATTTTCTCACTCAGCAGCACGGCCGAAGCAATAACCACGATGATGGGCGCGATGGTTTGTAGCAGCGAGGCGCTGATGGGCGAGGTCAGATTCAGCCCCGAGAAAAATAGCAGCTGGTTGACGCCAATGCCGCAGACACCGCAGGCAATGGCCCCCAGATTATCGGCCCGGCCCATGATTTTATCCTGCGGCGCCACGAAGTATTTTATCAGCGAAAAGAAGACCACGGCCCCCACAATGCGCAGCGTCACGATGCCAAACGGCCCCATGTAGCGCGGCATCACGTCCTTGGAAAGCGAATAGTTGGCCGCGTAGATGAGGGCGACAAATAGTAGGGCCGCGTGCACGCGAAGGGAGTTGCGCATAATAGTTGGGAGCGGGAATGCGAAGTAGCGCGAACTTTGTAGTTCGCGTCCCGGAACGATAGCCAAAACGGCGCGGGACGCGAACTACAAAGTTCGCGCTACTTCGCCCTTTTCCATGGCTTCTCTCTTTCCCGACCACGAACCCGCCGCTTTCGTTCCGCTGCCGGGCCCCGGCCCGGATGCCCCGCTGGCCGAGCGCCAGCGCCCCCGCCGCCTGGCCGACTACGCTGGCCAGCAGCACCTGGTGGGCGAAACTGGCGTGCTGCGCCGCTATTTGAACGCCGGCCGGCTGCCCAGTCTCATCCTGTGGGGGCCGCCCGGCGTGGGCAAAACCACGCTGGCCCACCTGCTGGCCTCGGAGCTGAAACAGCCGTTTTCGGCGCTCTCGGCTATTAATGCGGGCGTGAAGGACGTGCGCGACGTGATAGACAAGGCCAAACGGCAGCGCGGCACGGTGCTCTTCATTGATGAGATTCACCGTTTCAGCAAGGCGCAGCAGGATGCGCTGCTGGGCGCCGTGGAGCACGGGACGGTGACGCTGATTGGGGCGACTACCGAGAATCCCTCGTTCGAGGTCATTCCCGCGCTGCTTTCGCGCTGCCAGGTGTATGTGCTGGAGGCACTGGGGGCCGACACCCTGCGCGGGCTGGTGCAAAAAGCCCTGACGGAAGACGAGGCCCTTAAGCAGAAAAAAGTGACTCTGAAAGAGGACCACGCCCTGCTGGCCCTGAGCGGCGGCGACGCCCGCAAGCTGCTCAACCTCCTGGAAATAGTAGTGCAGAGCACACCGCCCGACAAGAAGGGCGTAGTCACCGTGACCGATGTTGTGGTGCAGCAAGTGGCCCAGCGCCCGCTGGCGCGCTACGACAAGGGCGGCGAGATGCACTACGACGTGATTTCGGCCTTCATCAAAAGCATCCGTGGCTCCGACCCCAACGCCGCACTCTACTACCTAGCCGTGATGCTGGAAGGCGGCGAAGACGTGAAGTTCATCGCGCGCCGCATGCTCATTCTGGCCTCGGAGGACATCGGCAACGCCAACCCCAACGCCCTGATGCTGGCTACCAGCTGCTTCCAGGCCTGCACCGTCATCGGCCTGCC
>JAYSZD010000937.1:0-2784 GCA_043738185.1 Hymenobacter sp.
TCAATGGTGCCCAAATCGAAGTACATGAGCGAGGCGCCGATGGCGGAACGCTCGCCAATTTTCCCGTAACCCGACAAGTACGACAGGCTCATGTCGTCGGTAATGTTGCGCAGCCACGGCGAATAGTTGAGCGAAGCCGCGTACTTGTACTTCACAAAACCCAGCTTACCGGCGTTGTAGAAAGCCGAATTGGCATCGGGCGACGTAGCCACCCCAGCCTCGCCCAGGGCCGAACCGCGGGCGTCGGGGCTGAGGGTGAGAATAGGTACGGCCGTGGTGATGGTGCTTTGGTTTTGTTGCGCCTGCGCGGTGCCTACCAAAGACAACGAGCCGGCCAGCAGCGCCACGCGCGAACGGGAAAAGGGAAGGTGCATAGAAAAGGGGGAAGAAGGCCAGCCAACGCGGCCCAGGCACAAATTAAAGTGGATTAATTGAGGATGACGAGTTTTTCGTACTTCGAGGCCGTGGAGCCGTTCTGTGGCGAGCGCACGCTCAGCCGGTACACATAAACGCCGCGGGCCAGCTGGTCATTGTATTCATCGCGGCCGTTCCAGGTAATGCTGCGCTGCTGGGCCTCGGTGCTGGGCACCGTGGCCGTGAGGGTGCGTACCAGGTGGCCGGCCACGGTAAAAATCTGGACCTGCACTTCCAGGTTGTCGGGCTGGCCGCCGGCCTGGTTATGCTCAAAGAAGAACGTAGTAGAGTTGGCAAACGGATTGGGGTAGTTCAATACGTGGGTCAGGGCCAGCTTTTCGTCGTTGGCTACAATGAACTCAATCGTGCGTTCCGCCGAATTATTGTACGTGTCCCAGGCTTTGAGGCGCAGCGAGTGCGGCCCCGGCGTCAGGTCTTTGAACGGGTTATTGACCTTGCCGGACCGAAAATCGCCCACGCTCGACACGTAGCTGTCGTTGAGCACCACCAGCTTGTTGGGGTCGTTGTCGAGTACGGCCGTAATGTCGTGGCCGATACCCGCCCCGGTGGCGTTAATGCCATTATCATCCGTGAGCGTGGCCAGCAGCGTGGTATTCTGCCCCGTCAGGCCCCCGAAAGCAAACGACTCATCGTCCATAAACAAGCTGATAACCGGCGGAATGGAATCCGGCTCCACGTTGGAAGCCGAGCCGCCCACGGGCTTCAGCTGGTAGCCGTGGGCATCCACGCGGTTCGTGCCATCGAAGGCGTACAAGCTGATTTTGCCGATGCCCAGGTTGTAGTTGATATCCTTGGGCACCACAAACGTGAAGTTGAACGCGCCGTTCTGCACTTGGGCCTGCCCCGCGTAAATCACGTTTTCCTGCACCACCACGGGCCGCGGCGCGTCTCTAGGGCTGATTGGTGTCAGCTCGTTGCCGAGCGTCATCACCGTGGTGGGCTTGTCGTAGATGGTAACCTGCGCCCGACCGGTGAAAGCCTGGTTGGTCGCACCGTTGTTCAGCACCCGGCCCTGTACCCGCACGCGGGCCAGGGCGCGTAGAGTGTCGGCCGGTGCGCTGCTGCCTTTGGTCACTTGCAGCACGCTGTCGACCACCACCGTTTGCTCGGGATAGGCCAGCGTCATGCTGGGGTCGGCCAGCAGTACGTAGTTGCGGTTATTGATAACACCGGGCTGGCCCACGCCCGGGTAATCATTCTTACTCAGCATGATAACCGTACCAATGGTCGGCATCGAGCCATTGACCGGCTTGAGCACGCGGTTAAAATATGCCTGGTTCAGGCTGGCGTTCTGGCCGGCATCTACCACGCGGGTGGTGGTGAACAGGCCCACGGCACCGCCCGTCGGGTTGTCCGTCAGCGACTCTTCCCCGGCCGAGGTAAAATCGGGGTTGTCGTAGGTACTGAAATCGCAGGTGCCGGTGGTGAAAAACGTCAGATTGTTGGCGTTGCGCAGGGCCAGCACCGAGGCATTGGTCACGATTTGCTCGTCGGTCCAGCCCTTAGGGCCGCCGTGGCCCAGGTAATTCACTATCAGGGAGCCCTGCTCAATCGACTGGTCGATGGCCCGGCTGGCTTCGGGCGAGCGCTGGCCGGCCGACACGGCCAGCTGCGGATACAAGTCGAGGTACACCTTGTGCACGTTGTACGCCGGGTGGTTGGTTTCGATAGCGCGGCTAATCAGCTCCGAGCCCTGCCCCACGAATAGGTCCCCGTTACCGTCGTCCGATACCAGCGTAACGCGGTTGCGCCACTTGCCATAGGCCGGCACGGCATCGTAGCTAATGATTTTATCAACTACCTGCCGGGCTTGGGCCGTGCTCATGCGGTCGCCCTTGGGCGTGCGAATCGGCAGGCGGCCCACGCCGATGTCGAGTAGCTCGGTGCCCGGCCGCATCTCGTCCCACTCGCCTTCATTATCGTCGAGCAAGGCATAAAAGTCGTCCGACGAATAGCTGGCCTGGCCGTATGCCCCGCCGTAAAAAGGGGCCAGCGACTCACGCGACTCGTACGTGGGCACGTAGTTCTGGTTAAAGGCGTCGAAGTCTGTATCGTTCTTGAACGGCGTCCGCTCCCGCCACCAGGCCGGCTCAAAATCCTTGTTGTTGAACGGGTCCGATTTGTAGTCAAAAGAAGCGTCGCCGAACAGCAGCAGTTGCATTTGCTTGCCGGCTGGGGCGCGGTCGTAGAGCTGCTTCATCAGGTCGCGGATGGCGCTCACGTCCTGTCCGCCCGAGCCGTATTCGTTGTACACTTCGGCCGTCGTCACCACGGCCACGCGCAGGTTGTCGTGGCTGGCGCGATGGTTGGCCAGCCGCTGCGCCTCAGCCTTGAATGGCGCATAAGTCA
>JAYSZD010000938.1:0-2782 GCA_043738185.1 Hymenobacter sp.
CGGCGGTATAACGGCAGGAGATGAACTGGCGGGCATAGCGGCAAAAGTACGGCGGTGCCGGCCCGACCTCATGCGGGCTGGTGCGGGTTTTCGAGCCAGCTATTGAGCAAGGCCAGGGTGCGGGGCTGGCTCCGGCCTTCTTCGGGGGTGCCGAGGGTGGCATTGTAGTAGGCGGCGCGGCGGTACAGGTTGGCCGGCTTGTGGGCGGCGTAGGTGCGCAGCCGGGCGGCCAGCTCTTCCAGGGTATCGGCCCGCGCTACCAGGCCCCTTGCCGCGTAGCCGTAGTAGTCGTCGGTGAGCAGATTGGTGCCGAAGCGGAAGTATACGCTGGCCACATTCAAGAGCGTGGCTTCGAGGTGGGTGGAGGTATCGGCAGCCACGAGGGCATCCTGCCGCAGTAAGAAATCGAACACGTTTTCCTGCCGCGCATCCGACCATTCCAGCGCGGGCAGCAGCTGCCGGAGCGGCGCAAAGTCGCGTCCGTCGCTGGGGTGGGGGCGCAGCGTGAAGGTAAGCTCGGGCAGGGCCGCCGTGAGGTGCGCCAGCGCGGCCGTCAGGGCCGGCAGCGGGTCGTGAATGTTGCAGGCCAGGCCTACGCGGCGCACGGCCGGCGCGGTATTGCGGCGGGCCAGGTAGGCATCGGCTTTGGGCATGCCCACCAGCGCCACGCGGCCGTGCACGGGGCCGCACAAGCGGTATTTGTCGAGCGCGTCCTGGCCTTCCAGCAGGCTCAGGTCGAAAACCAGGGGCGGAAAATTGGCGCTCACGCTGGCGTGCTGCACGTAGGCGGTGGGCACGCCTTCGGCCCGGCAAGCCAGCAGCAGCGAGCGGGTGTCATCGTTGTGGTCATTGGAAAACACCACGGCGCGCGGCCGATGCCGGCGTAGTGCCCGTCGGTACACCTCGTAGTAGCCGATGGCGTAAAAAACAAAATCGAAAAACCGCCAGGCCCGACCACCCTCGGTTTGCAGCAAGCCCGCAAAAACAACGGGAAATTGCCAGTAATACAGCAGCTTGCGCCGCAGCGACAGTCGGTTTACTTTGGCGTTATAGCGCCCGATGTTTTTCGCCTGTCCGGCTACCAGCACCGCATCCGGCCGCGCCTGCCGGATAAATTCCAGGGCGTCGTAGTTGTTGGCGCTCACCACGTAGAGCCACACGGCCCCGCGCAGGTTTTCGGGGCAATGCACGGGCCGGAACACGTTGCCCACCAGCCGCAGGCCCGCGTAGCCCAGCACCCGCGCCAGGCGCTTAACCGGGTTGGCGGGCGAAATGCTGGCCAGCGCGGCCGGCGGCAGCGCGGCAAAAATAGCCGTGAACCGCAGCTGCAAAATGTCGCGTAGACGCGGAATGAGCGGCAGTAGCACATGCTTTAGCTTGTGCATAAGGGGTGGGCGATGGGACTTAGAAAAAAATGCTCTGGCGCTACACAAGCTAAAGCATATGCCACAATTACAGCGCCTCCCAACGCAGCGGCGTGCCTGGTTTCAGGTCGTGGGTGGCGGTGCGGCCCAGCACCACGTCCCAGTGCCGGGGCCAGAGGCCGTCGCCGGGGCGAATGATTTTCAGGTTGTCGGCGGTGAGGGTTTCGCCGGCGGCAATGGGTTTGGCCACGTAGATGCTGCGCTTGTAGAGGCGGCTTTTTTCCTCGCCGGTTTGGATGCAGAGCTGCACCGTGCCCAGGGCCTGGTGGGCGCGCTCGGTTTCTTCCACCAATGCTTTGAGCTCGTGCGGTTCCAGCGAGAAGGCCGAATCGACGCCGCCCTCGGCCCGGCTCAGCGTGAAATGCTTCTCGATGACGCAGGCGCCCAGCGCCACGGCTGCCACGCTCGCCCCCACGCCCATCGTATGGTCGCTCAGGCCCACGGGGCAGCCGAAGGTTTCGGCCAGCACCGGAATGGTGCGCAGGTTGGTGTTGGCCGGCGAGGCGGGGTAGGTGCTGGTGCATTTCAGCAGCACCAGCTCGCGGCAGCCGGCTTCGCGCAGCACGCGCACGGCATCGTCGATTTCGGCCAGGGTGGCGGCACCGGTGCTCACAATCACGGGCTTGCCGGTGGCGGCTACCTTGCGCAGCAGCGGCCAGTGGGCGTTTTCAAACGAGGCAATTTTGTAGGCCGGCACGTCCAGCGTCTCCAGAAAGTCCACCGCCGTTTCATCAAACGGCGAGCTGAACGCCAGCAGGCCGTGCTGCCGGGCGCGGGCAAACAGCTCGGCGTGCCACGCCCAGGGCGTGTGGGCTTCCTGGTAGAGCTGGTACAAATTCTTGCCTTCCCACAGCGACTGTCCTTCCTCATCGATGGCAAATCCGGTGTCCATTGTGATGGTATCGGCCGTGTAGGTTTGCAGCTTGAGGGCATCGACGCCGGCCGCCGCGGCGGCATCCACCAGGGCCAGGGCCCGTTCCAGGCTCTGGTTGTGGTTGCCCGACATTTCGGCAATGATAAACGGCTTGTGCGCGGGACCGACGGGGCGGCCGCCAATGGTAATTTCAGTCATGTTCAGGGAAAGCCAATCAGGCCCGCAAAGGTAGGGCCCAGGGTTTCCTGGCGGCGCTGCTCGTGGGAAGCGGCTTTCGCGCTGCATTCTTAGGACTTACGCAGTGGTGGGGCTGGCGCGCGTCTGCGACGCGTTGCCGACTGGCCTGGCGTTTCCTAACGCCCTACCGGGCTCGACCCCGTTTGCGTCACCTGATGGCGTTGACGTATCGTTCAGGCGGCGAGTCAGAGACTCGAAACCAGTCGGCAGCGCGTCAGAGACGCGCGCCAGCTGCTCACTGCGTAAG
>JAYSZD010000939.1:0-2777 GCA_043738185.1 Hymenobacter sp.
GGACAGAAAAGGGTTGACCGGAATCTTGGAATCGGCCAGCCCGGCGCAAGCCGAACCAAACAGCGTGGTGGCGAAGGCACTGGTAGCGGGCGCGGTGGCACTGCCAAACGTGTAGAAGCGCGTGGTAACGGTGCCATCGGCAAAGTATTCCAGAGTCGTGTAGCCCTCTTTGCTTTCATTATAAAGCGATGCTCCGGCGGGCCCTACGTGCTGGCTTTCAGCAAAGCTGCCGCTCACCAGGTGGTAGTTGCCCTGGAATGGCGTGAGTTGGAGGCTAAAGTCGTGGGCTGCGGCATATACCACGCCGGGGTTGCTTTGCAGGGTGTTGAGCAATTCACGACGTAGCTCCTGGTAGCGCGGGTTGGCCAGGTCGCGCGGCGAGCCCACGTTCTGGCGGTAGGCCGCGTAAATGGTGCCCAGCACGGGCGGGCTGAGGTGGCGCGACAGCGGCTGGCTGCCACCGTATACGCCATTGCTCAGCACCGGATGGTGGCCGGCCAGCAGCACATTCCGGCCTTTGGTTTCGTCGATAATATCCTCGAGCTGCTCCCGAAATTCCTCCTTGGTGAGGGTTTTGCAGTCGGTATCAGGGGCTTCGGGCCGGTCGAAGGGATGGGTGAACCACGGCGTGTTGAGGGCCACGAGGCGTACGAGCGGGGCCACGTCCACTACCTCCGGGCCGGGGCAGCCGTTGGTGGGCAGAAAGGCGTTTTGGCCGGGCAGCTGCTTTTCGATGTACTTCTCCAGGCGGCGCACGGCTTTGAGGCCGCTGGCCCCGGAATTGGCCCAGTCTTTATCGCCGGGCAGGAAGTAGATTTTGCCCAGCGGCAAGCCTTTCACCAAAGCAATAAGGGCATCGGCGCGACTGCGGGCGGCGGGTGCCAGGGCCGTATCGCTTTTGGCTGCCAAGCCAGTGTTACTCACAATATCGCCCAGGTGCACCACCGTGAATGACCCGGTTTGCTGTTCCAGGGCCCCCCGCAGCTGCTTAATTCGCTCTGGTGGTAAATCAGCCTGGGCCGTGTTGCCTAACAGGAAAACGGTGTGCGCTGGCGCAACAGTCTGGGCGTGGGAATTGCTGGCACTACAAAAAGGTATGGCCAGAATTAATGTAAAAAGTCGAAGCATGGAGACACAATGTAGCCCCTCTTACGACGGCATCGCGAAAAAGTAAGCTGCTTCATTGAAAGCGCTTCCACTGCCCTTTGGCCAACCGCCGCTGCAAGCTCAACAGAACCAGGCATGGAATGCCCACCCACACGGCCTCACTGGCCAGCACCCGCAGTCCCCGGCCGCTAAAAAACGCCTTGATGCCAATAGGCGACACTTGGATGGGCCGCAGACCGAAAAAATAGCGCTCCAGGTCCCAAGGACTGAAAAATGCGACGCCCAGGCCGCCCGTTGTCATCGCATCGAGTACGCCGTGTGAGGCCGTAGCCAGGAACAAAAGCAGCGCCAGCCGCCCCGCTGCCGGGCGTTGGCCCGTCCGTGCCAGCCGACTCAACAGCACGCCCCCGGCTGCCACCAAAGCCGCCGCCAGCAGCGAATGCGTCAGGCCGCGGTGGCCCCACAGGCTTTCGTACGGCACGCCCAGCTTGTAGCCCAGCGCGTCCACGTCGGGTAGCGCAGCACACGCGGCCGCAGCCACCCAGTAGGGCCAGTGCCGGCGTTCTGGAAGAATGAGTTTGCCCAAAGTAGCGCCCAAGGCTGCGTGCGCGAATGCTGATGCCATAACCGACAGGAAGAATAGCCGCGAATGTAGATGCGGAAAGTCTCTGAGCCAATAAGAGGCACCACCACTCAGCCCGCCGCCAGCTCGCGCAGAATTTTGGGTACGCCCGTAGAAGCCGGCTCCACCACGTACCGGATGCCGCGTCGGCCCGCCTCCGGCTGGTGCGGGTCGATGACGTAGACCGGGCAAGCCACAGGGGCATAGTGCAGCAGGCCCGCGGCCGGATACACCTGCAGGGAAGTGCCCACCACTAGTAGGGCGTCGGCAGTCCCCGCCACTTCGGCGGCTTGCTCAATCAGGGGCACCATCTCGCCAAACCACACAATGTGCGGGCGCAGCTGTCCGCCATCGGGCGCCAGGTCGCCAGGGTTGATGTCGCCGGGGCAGTCGTACACCTGGTTTTCGTCCGTCACCGAGCGCATCTGGCTGAGTCGGCCATGCAGGTGAATAACATCCGTGGAACCGGCGCGCTCGTGCAGGTCGTCCACGTTTTGGGTGATGATGGTGACGCGCCAGCCGGGTTCCTGCTCGAAGTCAGCCAGGGCGAGGTGCGCGGCATTGGGCGCTACCGTGCGCGCCTGGGCACGCCGCTGATTATAAAAATCGAGCACCAAAGCGGGGTCGCGGGCAAAGCCTTCGGGCGAGGCCACGTCTTCCACGCGGTGGTTTTCCCACAGCCCGTTGCTGTCGCGAAACGTGCGGATACCAGATTCGGCCGAGACGCCAGCCCCGGTGAGAACGACGAGGTGTTTCATTTTTTTAAGGTGGGGGGGAGGTGGGAAGTAAGCCGAGTTGAGGCACGAATTCGACTTGATAGATAACAGGAAAAAGGGATGGTTTTCTAATTCTTTAACGTCATCAGGTACAGGACGAGTTGTTGGTGGAATGTTCGGAAGCTAACCGATACCTCAAGTAGCCAGTCGATGCGGGTCAGGTCGATGGTGGCCAGCAACTCGGTTACAATAGCAGCGTGGCTTTTGCTACGGTCTGCATAGAGTGCCTGCTTCGTTTGGTCGTTGGGCTTGCGTTCCAGCACTTCCCCAAT
>JAYSZD010000940.1:0-1122 GCA_043738185.1 Hymenobacter sp.
GTCCAGGCCGCTGGTAAGCCGCCACGCGCGCCGTCCGACAGCAGCGGCCGCGTCACGACCATGGCCCGAGCCGTTAGAACGGGTGGGGCGTCGGCTTTCTTTTTGCAGGAGCTGAACAACGGCGCCTGGAGCATCTACCAAACCGGCACCCGCAACAGCCAGTACTTGCTGCGCGCCATGCAGTGGAGCAAACGCACCGTCGACCTGGACCCTACTTCCTATCACTACGACACGCTGGCCCACCTGCTCTACCGCTTGCGGTTCTTCAGCGAAGCCGAGGCCATGCAGCAGCAAGCCGTGGCCGTGGCGCGCCGGGAAAAGGCTGCCACCGGAATGTATGAGCAGGAACTGCAGAAGATTCAGAAGCGCACGCTTTAAAACCCGTGCCCGCCGCTCGCCGAGCCAACCAAACTAGCGGCCACGCGTTTCCCAAGTCCACGCATGCCACTCCCATTTTGACCGAGCCAACCATTAGCAATCAGAGCAGCAACGCCAGTGCTGCTCCCGTCACCATTGTGCTGGCCGGCGCCACTGGCGACCTGGGCTTTCGCATTGCCCAGGCCCTGCTCCGGCGCGGCGCCGTGGTGCGGGCCCTGGTGCGGCCCGGCAGCACCAGGCCGGAAGCGGCGCAGCTGCGCGGGCTGGGCGCCGAAGTGGTGGAGGTTGATTTGAACAGCGTCACGGCCCTCACCCAGGCTTGTTCGGGCGTGGCCTGCGTGGTATCGGCCCTGTCGGGGCTGCGCGACGTGATTGTGGACGGCCAGAAGCGCCTGCTCGATGCGGCCGTAGTGGCTGGCGTGCCCCGCTTCATCCCCTCCGACTTCTCCATCGACTATACCAAGCTCCCAGAGGGCTCCAACCGCAACCTTGACCTGCGCCGGGAGTTCAACCGCCGGCTCGACCAAGCCCCCATCCAGGCCACGTCGGTACTCAACGGTATGTTTACTGATTTGCTGACCGGCCAGGCGCCCGTCGTGCTTTTCGGCCTGAAGCGGGTGCTGTACTACGGCAACGCCGACCAGCCCCTGGACTTCACCACCACAGCTGATACCGCCGAATTCACGGCCGCCGCGGCTCTGGACCCCACTACGCCCCGCTACCTGCGCGTGGCCGGCGATGTGG
>JAYSZD010000941.1:0-19881 GCA_043738185.1 Hymenobacter sp.
GAGCAGAAATACGTCGTAGCCGAGGCTGGTGTAAACAGCGGCCACATCACCCCAACTATCCAGAGCGCCGCCATTGCCGTGCAGGTAAAACACCAGGCCCTTGGACTCAGGCGCCCGGAATAGCAGTCCGTGCAGCCTGACGCCATCAGCAGCCGGCACCCAGCGCTCTTCAAACTTGCCCGGGAATCGAAATACGTACTTAGTCCCGAGCCGACTGGGGAAGAACAAGAGGTTCTCTTGCTTGAAGTGAAGAATTCCGCAGAGCGCAACATATAAAAATAGCACCGTCCCAAAGACGACCATCAGGGCTTTCATGGGAGCAATAGTAAGGCGGCGATTGGACACCGACGCTTATTGCCCACAAAAGCGCCCGTCCGCTAGCCGCCGATGGTGGCCATGCTCTCGAAGCTGAGCTGGTGCAGGGGTCGCTGCCGTTCGGCCTCAAAGCCGTTGGCGGCCCGGAAACGGAACGCGGCGGCCAGTGCGGCCGCAATTTCCTCGTCGTCCTTACCGCCGCGGAGCAGGGCCCGCACGTCGAGTACGCCTTGGTCGTAAAGGCAGGTTTTGATGCCGCCTTCGGCCGTCATGCGCAGGCGGTTGCAGGTGCCGCAAAACGTGCGCGAATACGCCGCGATGATGCCTACACGGCCCTGGTGGCCTGCAATGGCATAGTCCGACGCCGTGGCCCCGGCCGCCATCGCCACCGGCGTGAGCGCACCAAAATGCTGTTCCAGGTGCTGGCGAATGCGCACGTGGTTCCACGGCAGGGTGGCGGGCCCGGCCTCGTGGCTGCCGCCGTTGAAAGGCATTTCCTCAATAAAGCGCACATCGACGGGCAGCGTGCGGCTGAGGTCGGCCAGCGGAACAAGGGCGTCGATGTTCTGCCCGTCCATCACCACGGCGTTGATTTTCACCTTGATGCCGGCGTCCAGCAGCGCGTAGAACGTTTCCATCACCCTGGGCAGCTCGTCGCGCCGCGTGATGCTGGCAAACCGGGAGCGGTCCAGCGTGTCGAGGCTGAGGTTTACGGCCTTCACGCCCATACGGGCCAGAGCGGGCACGTGCGGCGCGGTGAGCACACCATTGGTAGTCAGGCTGATATCCTCAATGCCGGGCAGCTGGGCCAGGCGTTCCATAAAGGGCACTAGGTCGCGTCGCACGAAGGGTTCGCCGCCCGTGAGGCGTACTTTGCGCACGCCCATGGTAGCCAGCAGGCCGGTTAGGCGCAGCATCTCTTCGTAGCTCAGCAGCTCGTGCTTGGGCATGTACTTGATGCCTTCTTCGGGCATGCAGTAGAAACAGCGCAGGTTGCAGCGGTCCGTCACGGCCAAGCGCAGGTATTCCAGCGGCCGGCCGTGCTGGTCGTGGAGCGTAGACGCCACCGGGGTGGCCGTAGGGGAAGCAGTCGGTAGCACGTTTATCACCAAATTTGTCGGGTTGTACGTAAGACACCCCGCTTGGGCTAAACTCTCAATCACCAAAAGGTGTTCAGGTGCTGCCCGCGGCGCGGCATCAGTTCCTTGTCAGGTGCGGGCGCAAGTCCAAAAATAACGTCGAAAGATATGTCTTTAAAAGTCGCCCTCTTTGGCATTACCCGCGACATCGTGGGCACTTCGGTAATTGAGCTGCCCGCTCCCGCCCCCGCCACGGTGGGCGAGCTGCTGGTCGAAATGCGCAAGCAGTACCCCGCCCTGGGCGAGCTGCGCAGCTGCGCCGTAGCCGTAAACAACGAATATGCCGCCCACGACCATCCCCTACGCACAGTAGACGAAATTGCCCTCATTCCGCCCGTAGCCGGCGGCTAACCTGTATCGTGGACTCTGCGAGACCGCGCCCGAATGAACTTCTTGCCCTTATCCACACGCGGACTCGCAGAGTCCACGCTACTCAATGACGCCGCACCTCTCCATCACCGACCAGTCTATAGACGTAGCCGCCGCCTTATCGGCCGTGCAAACCGATGCCGCGGGCGCGGTCAATGCCTTCGTTGGCACCGTGCGCAACCAGTCGGGGGGCCGCCCGGTGCGCCGGCTGCATTACGAATCTTACGACAGCATGGCGCTCACGCAGCTCGGCCACGTGGTAGCGCAGGCGTACGAAAAGTGGCCCATGCTGCAGGAAGTCGCGGTGGTGCACCGCAAAGGCACCCTGGAGCTGGGCGATGTGGCCGTGGTGGTAGCCGTGGCCACGCCGCACCGCGCCGAAAGCTTCGCCGCCTGCCAGTTCATCATCGACACCCTCAAGCAGGTGGTCACCATCTGGAAGCGCGAGGAGTACGAGGACGGGACCGAGTGGGTAGCGGCGCACCCGTAAGGCAAATTCACTACATAAAAAAGCCCGGTTCCTGCACAGGAACCGGGCTTTTCATTACTGTTTAAGCCACCTGCCATGCTGGGCTCGCGAAGCATTTTGTCACGTTCGCATGAATCGTTTTGCGGTAATAAGGTGCTTCGCGAACTCAGCATGACAGGCGAAAGGCTACAAAGCGCTACTTGCTCCCAATCAGATAGCCAAGCGAGAGCTGGAAGGCCGAGTGACGGGCGTTTTTCAGGTCGCCGTTGAAGTAGGTGCTGTTGTCGCTCTTCACAAAGTCGCTAAGGGCACCGGTGTAGCGCAGGCTCAGGCTCAGGCCGTTATTGGCCTGGTAGCCCACGCCGGCCACGTAGCCCAGCTCGTTGCGGTTGAGGCCGCTCACGTCGTTTTTGTCGTTTGATTCGGTGGTAGATGGTGCGCCGCCTAGGGCCGGCGTGGTGGTGATTTTGGTTTCGTTGTTAGAACCCAACAGGTAGGAATACTGCGGGCCGGCTTCCACGATGAAACCGCCGGCGTTGATTTTTAGCAGCACCGGCACGTCGAGGTAGTTGTAGTTCACGCTGCCTTCGCGCTTCTGCTTGGCACCGAGTACCGTCGTGAATTCGGTGGGCTTGTTGTCGAAGCCCTTCTGCGAATACAAAATCTCGGGCTGCACGGAGAAGAAGTTCTCCACGACGGGGATGTTTACCATCACACCGCCCAGAAAGCCGATTTTGTTGTTGTAGGTATTTTCGTTTTTGATGTTGCCGGACAGATTGGAGTAGTTAGCGCCAGCACGCAGGCCAAAGCGAACATCCTGGGCCTGAGCCGATGAAACAGCCGCCGTAGCGAATAATGCTCCGATTAGAAATGCAGATTTTTTCATGGTGAGTGGAGTGTGTGAATGATTACTCGGATTAGGCACGTTCGAAAAGTGTGCCAGTCTGAACCAGAAACGCCTATTCACTCCTAACCGATATAAAATCCCTCTTCCAAAACGCTGTTCTTTGGCTAACACAAACCTTAGCCAACTTAGCTTTCTCACGGTCAACCAATCAATTCGCGCTCGGCGGCCGCTCGCTCTTCGGGCGTGTTCACGTTGCGCAGTTCCTCGGGCACCGGTGGCGCCAGCAACTCGATATCGGAATTGATTAACGCTTTGCGGGGACACGAATACCCTAGGCTCAGAAACCGTAGCAGCTGCCCGTAGCTGCGCGGCTCCCAAATGGTTACCAGCGGCTCCGGAAAATCATTCCAGGGGCTGCGCAGGGCCGTGGCGGCGCGGCTGGCCTGCCGGTTCGTCACCAGGAAATCCAGCGTGGTGCGGGTCAGGAATGGCAGGTCGCAGGCCAGCACCAGCCACGCCGCGTTGGGGTCGGCCTGGAACGCCGATAGCAAGCCGCCCAGCGGGCCCAGGTTCAGGAACGTGTCCGGCAAAGCCTTCAGGCCCGCGGGCAAGGCAGTGGCCTGGTCGGGGCGCACGGATACGCGCACATCGGCACAAAACTCGCCGAGCAGGGCGGCCGTGTGCTGGCGCTGGTCGAGCGCATGGTAGTGCAGGGCGCCTTTGTCGGTTTGCATCCGCTCGCTGCGACCACCGGCCAGCACCAGGCCGCGCAGCACGGGCACCGCCAACAGGTACCACTGGCGAATGAATGCGGCAATGCCAGTCGTGTCGGTCAGACGCAGCACCGGCGGCAGCGGGACGGTGCTCAGGTGCTGGGCCAGCACGGCGGGCAGGTCGGTCTGGCCGTCGGCCAGCAGTATTAGGCGCACGTCGGTGAGGCGGTCGAGTTTCTTGTCCAGCGGCTTGCGCGGGTCCACAATTACCACCTGCTGCCGGGCGCGGAAGTGGTTGCCGTTCACTAGCACCATGCTTTCGTTGGTCAGCCATTCGGGCTGCGAGAATTTATCCATGGCCCGCATTACATTAAGCTGGCGGTAGGTGATTTTATCGACCAGCTCAGCCGAGAGGCCATTTTCGGCAACCTGAGGCGCGGGGCGTAGCGCCGTGGCCAGCGAATCGGGGGCTTCGGAGGCGGCATCGCCGGCCGCGTGGTCGGCGTCGACGTAGGCCACGCGCAACGCAGGAGCCAGATGCGGCAGCAGGTGGGCCACCAGCGCCTGAATGTCGCCGCAGGGGGCGCCCAGTATCGCCAGCTCGTGCCGGCCAAACTCCCCCAAATCGGGGCGGGCCAGGGCCGCGTGTTTCGAGCGCTTTGCAGTGGGGGTTGAAGAAATCTCCATGAAGAAATTTATAAATTTTCGGACCGATGAAAGTCGCTTTTACCGCCGGTTTTTTCCACCAGCTGCACGCTGTCGATGGTGATGTCGTGGGAGAATGCCTTGCACATGTCGTAAATGGTGAGGGCCGCGATGGTGGCACCGGTCAGGGCCTCCATTTCCACGCCGGTGCGGCCCGTGACCACGGCAGTGCACGCCACACGCAGGGCGTCGGGCCCATCGGGCTCGATGGTAACCTTACAGTCGTCGAGTCCCAGCGGGTGGCACAGCGGAATGAGCTCCGACGTGCGCTTGGCCCCCATGATGCCCGCCAGAATGGCCGTATGAATGACGGGGCCCTTGTGCGAGGGCATTTCGCCGGCCTGCACGCGGCCCAGCAGCTCGGCGCCCAGCACCACGCGGCACTGGGCGCGGGCCACGCGGCGGGTGGGCGCTTTGGCGCCCACGTCCACCATAGTGGGCTGGTTGGCGGCGTTGACGTGGGTAAAATTCTTGGTTAGCATAAGATGACAGAGACGTACAATTGCATCTAATCGTTGGTACTTAAATAGAAAAGCGAGGACGCAGCTCCAGGCAAGCCGCCGCCAGGGCGCTACTAACAGCCAAAAATGGCCGCCGGTTGTTTATTCGCAAAGTATGGCGGCTGACGCCCATTTTCTGGCCGTACTTGGTCATACCTGGCCGAAAATACGTTCGCAGTTCTATAAGACGGGCGCTTTGGGCCTGCTCAGAGCCCCAATTCAACCCAAATTACATTATGACCAATACCGCTTTAGTAGTGGGTGCCAGCGGCATCATCGGCAGCAATCTGGCTCGGGAGCTGCTGGCCAATAGCTGGATAACCTACGGCCTGGCCCGCCGGCCCAGCACGGATATTGAAGGCCTGCAGCCCGTGGCCGCCGATTTGCTCGACGTGGCCAGCCTGAAAACGGCGCTGGCCGACATCCGCCCCACGCATGTGTTCATTACCAGCTGGATGCGCAACGACACCGAGGCCGAGAACATTCGCGTGAACGGCGCCATGGTGCGCAACCTGCTGGCGGTACTCGGGCCGAAAGCGTCGGTGCAGCACGTGGCCCTGGTTACAGGTTTGAAGCATTACCTGGGGCCATTTGAGGCGTATGTGAACGGTGGCCTGCCGCCGCCCACGCCCCTGCGCGAGTCGCAGCCCCGGCTGGCGCTCGACAACTTTTACTACGCCCAGGAGGACGAAGTGTATGCCGCCGCCGCCCGCGACGGCTTCACTTGGAGCATTCACCGCCCGCATACCATCATTGGCAAAGCCGTGGGCAACCTCATGAACCTGGGTACCACGCTGGCCGTGTACGCTAGCATCTGCAAAGAAACCGGGCGGCCGTTTCGCTGGCCGGGCTCGCAGGCGCAGTGGGAGGGCCTGTCGGACGTGACCGATGCCCGCGTCATCGCCAAGCAGCTGGTGTGGGCCGCGACCACCGAGGCCGCTCGCAATGAAGCCTACAACGTGGTGAACGGAGACATATTCCGCTGGAGCTGGCTGTGGGGAAAGCTGGCCGATTGGTTTGGCGTGGAGCCCGTGGGCTTCAAAGGCACCATGCACCCGCTGGAAGCCGAGATGGCCGGCGACGCGGACCTCTGGCGCGACATCGCCACAAACTACGACCTGGCCGAAGCCGATTTGAGCCGCCTGGCCTCGCCCTGGCACACCGACCTGGATTTGGGCCGGCCCATTGAGGTGATGACCGACATGGCCAACAGCCGCGAGCGCGGCTTTGCGGTGTACCAGCGCACCGAAAACTCGTTCTTCGACTTGTTCGCCCAGCTGCGCCAGAACCGGCTGATTCCGTAAGTTCTGTTCCGGCGGCTCACCTCACCACTAAAAAATATCCCAATACCCCATGCTCTCCGTTGCCGAAGCCTTTGCCCGCGTGCTGGCCACCGCCCGCCCGCTGCCGCCCGAAACCGTACCCCTGCCCGAAGCGCTGGGCCGCGTGCTGGCCGAAAGCCTGACCGCTGACCGCGACTTTCCACCCTTCAACCGAGTGGCCATGGACGGCATTGCGGTAGTGCACGCCGCCTGGGCCGCCGGCCAAACGGAATTCGCCATCGAGCACACGCAGTATGCCGGCGCCCCGCCTCAGCCGCTGCAAAGTGCGCAAGCCGCGGTGGAGGTGATGACCGGCGCCGTGCTGCCGCCCGGTACCGATGTGGTGGTGCGCTACGAGGACATTCGGCTGGAAAACAACCGCGCCACCATCCAGATTGCGCCGCCCGAAGCGCCCGGCGTCAACGTGCACCGCCAGGCCGCCGACCGCCGGGCCGGTGACACACTGCTGCCCATCGGCACGCGCCTGAGGCCGGCCGAGCTGGCCGTGGCCGCCACCGTTGGCGCCGCCGAAATCTGCGTGACGCGCAGGCCGCGCGTGGCCGTGGTGAGCACCGGCGACGAGCTGGTGGGCATTGCGGAGACACCACTGCCGCACCAAATCAGACGTTCTAATGCCTACGCTCTCCAGGGTTTGTTTGTGCATACGGGCGCCGAAGTGTCACTTTTTCACCTCACCGATGAGCTCACGGCGCTGCGCCTGGGGCTGACCTCCATCATCAACGCCGGCTTTGATGCCGTGGTGCTGAGCGGCGCCGTGAGCAAGGGCCGCGCCGACCACCTGCCGGGCCTGCTGCGCGAGTTGGGCGTGGTGGAAATCTTTCACGAGGTGAACCAGCGCCCCGGCAAGCCCATGTGGTTTGGGGCCAAAGCCACGGGACCGGTGGTATTCGGGCTGCCCGGCAACCCGGTATCGACTTTCCTCACGGCTTGCCGGTACGTGCGGCCCTGGCTGCGCGCCGTGCAGCAGCCCAAATATGCCGCCGAAACCCCTGCTCTTTCTGAAGCACCGTTGCCGGTCGTGCTCACCACGGAAATAAATTTCAAGCCCCAGCTGGCACATTTCGTACCCGTCCGCCTGGCCGTGGATGCAGCAGGGCGTCGGCTGGCCACCCCGCTGCGCGTGGGTGGCTCCGGCGATTTGACCGGGCTGGTGGGGGCCACGGCGTTTCTGGAGCTGCCACCAGAGCCGGTGGTATTTGCGGCGGGCAGCGTGTGGCCGGCCTGGGGTTTGTAGCCCACCCCGGAACTTTTACATCGCGCAAAATGGCACTAGCTAAAGCACGTGTTTCAGGTTGTATATTTGCCCCACGCTGCTATCCAGAAAGACCGAGGGACCGGGCCCGATGACGTCTTGGCAACCTACCACGAGTAGGTGCCAACTCCCGTTTCACCGCTTTTTTTGGTGAAAGAAGATGACAGCCGGAACCGAGCCCCGCCGCTTGGGTTTCTTTCTGGATACGCGCTTTTTGCCCGTTACTCAATCCGAAAGAAATGTCCACCGCCACGCTCGCTGCCCCCTCTCCCCTTCCCGACATCCTGCGCCAGCGCCTGCTGATTCTCGACGGCGCCATGGGCACCATGATTCAGCGCTACCCGCTGACGGAGGAGGACTTTCGCGGCGCCCGCTTCGCCAACCACCCCAAACCCCTGCGCGGCAACAACGACCTGCTGAGCCTCACGCGGCCCGACATCATCAAAGGCATCCACGCCGAATACTTTGCCGCCGGGGCCGACATGGTGGAAACCAACACGTTTTCGGGCACCACCATCGCCCAGGCCGACTACGGCCTGGAGCACGTGGTGTACGAGCTGAACTACGAGTCGGCGCGCCTGGCCCGCGAAGCCGCCGACGAGTACGCTACGCCCGACAAGCCGCGCTTCGTGGCCGGCGCCGTGGGCCCCACCAACCGCACGGCCTCGCTCTCGCCCGATGTGAACCGGCCCGGCTTCCGGGCGGTGACGTTTGACGAGCTGGCCACGGCCTACCTGGAGCAGGTGCGCGGCCTCGTGGACGGCGGCGTGGACACGCTGCTCATCGAAACCATTTTCGACACGCTGAATGCCAAGGCGGCGCTTTACGCCGTGCAGAAGTTCTTTGATGACGGCGGCCGGGTGGTACCCATCATGATTTCGGGCACCATCACCGACGCCTCGGGCCGCACGCTGAGCGGCCAGACGGTGGGGGCATTCTGGAACTCCATCAGCCACCTGCCGCTGCTGAGCGTGGGCCTGAACTGTGCCCTCGGAGCCGACCAGCTCCGGCAGTATGTGCAGGAGCTGAGCCGCATTTCGGACGTGCACATTTCGGCTTACCCCAACGCCGGCCTGCCCAACGCGTTTGGCGGCTACGACGAATCGGCCCAGGAATTCGCGGCTTTGGTGGAGGAGTACCTCAAGGAAGGAATTGTGACGGTGGTGGGCGGCTGCTGCGGCACCACGCCCCAGCACATTGCCGAGCTGAGCCGCTTGGCCGAGCGGTACCGGCCCCGACCGTTGCCGACCGAAATACCGCTCGCCACGCACCTCAGTGGTTTGGAACCCTTCGCCATCAAGCCCGAAACGCTGTTTGTGAACGTGGGCGAGCGCTGCAACGTGACCGGCTCGCGCGCTTTTGCCCGCCTCATCCGCACCGGCGCCTACGAGGAAGCCCTGGCCGTGGCCCGCGTGCAGGTGGAGGAAGGCGCTCAGGTGCTCGACATCAACATGGACGAGGGCATGCTCGACTCGGAGCAGGCCATGACCACGTTTCTGCACCTCATTGCCTCGGAGCCGGATATTTCGCGGGTGCCGCTGATGATAGATTCCTCGAAATGGAGCGTGCTGGAAGCCGGCCTGAAGTGCGTGCAGGGCAAAAGCATCGTCAACTCCATTTCGCTGAAAGAAGGGCCGGAGGTGTTTTTGCAGCGCGCCCGCACGGTGCGCCAGTACGGCGCGGCCATGGTGGTGATGGCCTTCGACGAAGACGGCCAAGCCGACACGCTGGCGCGGCGCCAGGAAATCTGCCAGCGCAGCTACGACCTGCTGATGAGCATCGATTTTCCGGCCACGGACATCATTTTCGACCCCAACATCCTCATTGTCGGCACCGGCATGGAGGAGCACCGCAACTACGCCGTCGACTTCATTGAGGCGGTGCGCTGGATTAAAGCCAACCTGCCGGGCTCGCTCACCAGCGGCGGCGTGAGCAACATTTCGTTCTCGTTTCGGGGCAACGAGGCAGTGCGCGAGGCCATGCACGCGGCCTTTCTCTACCACGCCATCCGGGCGGGGCTGGACATGGGCATCGTGAACCCCAACCAGCTGGCGGTGTACGACGAGGTGCCCAGGGACCTGCTGGACCTGGTGGAAGACGTGCTGCTCAACCGCCGCGCCGACGCCACCGAGCGCCTGCTGGATTTTGCCGACACGGTGAAGGGTGAAAAAGCTAATAGCCAACAGCTAATAGCTAATAGCTCAAAACAAGAGTGGCGCAGCCTGCCGGTGCAGGAGCGGCTGGCGCACGCGCTGGTAAAGGGCCTCACCGAATTTATTGACGAAGACACCGAGGCCGCCCGCCAGGAGCTGGCCCGGCCGCTTGATGTGATTGAGGGTCCGCTGATGGCCGGCATGAACGTGGTGGGCGACCTGTTTGGCGCCGGCAAAATGTTCCTGCCGCAGGTGGTGAAATCAGCCCGCGTGATGAAGAAGGCCGTGGCCTACCTCGAACCCTACCTGCTGGCCGACAAGCGCGGCGCCGAGCGCCAGACGGCCGGCAAAATCCTGATGGCCACGGTGAAGGGCGACGTGCACGACATCGGCAAAAACATTGTGGGCGTGGTGCTGGCCTGTAATAATTTCGACATCATCGACCTCGGGGTGATGGTGCCGCTGGAGAAGATTCTCGACGAGGCCCAGCGCCAGAACGTGGACGTAATCGGCCTGTCCGGCCTCATCACACCAAGCCTGGACGAGATGGTGTACGTGGCCCAGGCCATGCAGAAGCGCGGCATGAAAGTGCCGCTGCTCATCGGCGGGGCCACCACCTCGCGCCTGCACACGGCCGTGAAAATCGCACCGGCCTACGGCGGCCCCGTGGTGCACGTCAACGACGCCTCGCGCTCGGTGGGCGTGGCGGCGGGCCTGCTCGGCTCGGGCGAGGCCGCCTATGCCCAGACCGTGGCCGACGACTACGCCGCCCTGCGCGCCGACTACGCCAGCCGCCAGCGCGACAAAAGTTACCTCCGCATTGAAGCCGCTCGCGAAAACGGGTTCAAGTCGGACTGGAACGCGGTTGCGATTACCAAACCCACGTTCCTGGGCACTCGCGTTTTAGAAGACTACGACCTGGCCGAGCTGGCCGAATACATCGACTGGACGCCCTTTTTCTACACCTGGGAGCTGAAGGCCGCCTACCCGCGCATCCTCACCGATGAAAAGCTGGGCGAAGCGGCGACCCGGCTGTTTGAAGACGCGCAGGCCATGCTCACGAAGATTATCGACGGAAAGCTGCTCACGGCCCGCGCCGTGTTGGGCTTCTGGCCGGCCAATACCGTGGACCACGACACCATCGAAATCTATGCCGATGACTCGCGCGAGGCAGTGGCCACCGAGTTTTTCACGCTGCGGCAGCAGGGCGAGAAAGGCCCCGGCATTCGCAACGTGGCCTTTTCCGACTACCTGGCGCCGAAAGAAACCGGCCGGGCCGACTACCTGGGCGGCTTTGCCGTCACGGCCGGCATTGGCATTGAAAAGCTGCTGGAACAGTTCGAAGCCGACCACGACGACTACTCCAGCATCATGGCCAAAGCCCTGGCCGACCGGCTGGCCGAAGCCTTCGCCGAGCGCCTGCACGAGCGGGTGCGCCGCGAGTTCTGGGCCTACGCGCCCGACGAACACCTGAGTGGCGAGGAGCTGGTGCAGGAGAAATACCGCGGCGTGCGCCCGGCCCCCGGCTACCCCGGCTGCCCCGACCACACCGAAAAAATTACCCTGTTTCAGCTGCTCGATGCGGAAAACAAAACGGGCATCACCCTCACCGAAAACCTGGCCATGTACCCGGCCTCGTCCGTCAGCGGCATGTACTACGCGCACCCGGATTCGCGCTACTTCGGGCTGGGCCGCATTGGCAAAGACCAGGTGGCCGACATTGCGCGCCGCAAGAACGTGGAAACGGCCGAATTGGAGCGCTGGCTGATGCCGAACCTGAACTACGAACCGAAGAAGTAGCGCGGACTTTGTAGTCCGCGAGTCCCCCCTCCAGTCGTAGCAACTTGCTGCGTTACCTCTATTCTGAACGCGGACCACAAAGTCCGCGCTATTGTCAATGAAAGTTACCGACCACCTGAACCGCGCCGACGGCAAAACGCTGTTTTCCTTCGAAGTGCTGCCCCCGAAAAAGGGCGAGAACATCCACACGCTCTTTTCCAACATTGAGCCGCTGATGGAGTTCAAGCCGCCGTTTATCGACGTAACGTATCACCGCGAGGAATACGTGTACCGCCACCACCCCAACGGGCTGCTGGAGAAGAAAACCGTGCGCCGCCGGCCGGGCACCGTGGGCATTTGCGCGGCCATCAAAAACCGCTTCGACGTGGACACCGTGCCCCACCTCATCTGCGGCGGCTTCAGCAAAGAGGAGACCGAGAACGCGCTGATTGACCTCCATTTTCTGGGCATTGACTCGGTGCTGGCCCTGCGCGGCGACCCCATTAAGAGCGAGGGCATCTTCAAGCCCGAGCCCGACGGGCATGCCTACGCGGCCGACCTCATCGGGCAGGTGGCCGACCTGAACAAGGGCGAATACCTCGACCAGGAGCAGGACGACAGCTGGGCCACCGACTTTTGCATTGGCACAGCCGGCTATCCCGAAAAGCACTTCGAGGCCCCCAACTACCAGTCCGACATCCGCTACCTGCGCCACAAGGTGGACCGCGGCGCCGACTACGTGGTGACCCAGATGTTCTTCGACAACGAAGAGTTTTTCCGGTTTGAGCGGCTGTGCCGGGAAGCCGGCATCATGGTGCCCATCATTCCGGGCCTCAAGCCGCTCACCACCAAGTCGCAGCTCACCATGCTGCCGCGCACCTTCTACCTCAACCTGCCCGAGCCGCTGGTGGAAGCCATCGGCCAGTGCCGCGACAACGAAGCCACCCGGGCCATCGGCATCGAATGGTGCATCAACCAGAGCCGCGAGCTGATGGCCCGTGGTGTGCCCTGCCTGCATTATTACTCCATGGGCAAGTCGGAGAGCATCCGCCGCATCGCCCAGGAGCTGTTTTAGGTCATTTAACAATTACCATTTAACATTTGACCTTCGTATTAGCCAGTTACCGGTGGGCACAAAAGCGTTCGGCCGGTGGCGCCCGGCCCATGCCCTCGACCTGTTACATGATAATTGATAAATGATTTCTGAACTCGACGAGCTGTTTGACCGCTTGCGGCTGGCCACGGCGCCGGCCGAGATTGAAGTCCTGCAAAACGGTATCTGGCAGCTGTGGCTCACCACGGAAGACGTAGCCATTAACAAGGCAATGGAGGTGGGCATGCGGGCCTTGCAAGCCGGAGACCACGGGCTTGCCATTGAGCACTTTACTCGTATAATTCAAGTTAAGGCCGACTTTGCCGAGGCTTGGAACAAGAGAGCCACAGCGCGTTACCTGCGCGGCGAATACCGGGCTTCGCTGGACGACATTCGGGAAACCCTGCGCCGGGAGCCCCGCCATTTTGGCGCTCTCTGGGGGCAGGCGGGCATGCTGCGGCAGCTGAGCGACCATCCGCGGGCGCTGCGGGTACTGCTTCGGCTCTCAGGCCTTTGCCCACATCTGCCGGGGCTGCAACAGCAATTGCGGGAAGTGCGAGAGCAAATGGAGGAGGGGGGCTTGTAGAGGCATGGCGCTTGCAAACGTTTGCAAACAAAAAACGTTTTCTTACCTTGCCCAACCGGAAACGGTTGAGGATAAAACGCGGTCAACTATTCTTATTTACACACGCTACCCTACTATGAAAAAAACAATTACGCTTGCTTTTCAACTTATCTTACTGTCAGGCATTGCCACTGCTGCCAACGCCCAAAAGATGCGCACCACCAAATGGGAAAGCGGCCAGTTGGAACGCCGCGAAAAGGTGGGCGTCTGGGAGTATTACGGTTATACCGCTTCACAGGAGAAAGTGGTGGTGCAGCGCTACGACCATTCCGCCAAAGCCCTGGTGTATTACCGGCCCAGCGGCGACATGCGGTACCGCGTGGAGGCCACGCCGGGCCAGTGGACCAGCCGCGTGGTGGACCAGCCCCCGCTGTTTATCGGCGGCGATGCCGCGCTGGCCACCTACACCACGCAGCTACAATACCCGGAACAGGCCCAGACCCGCAACATTCAGGGCCAGGTCACCATCGCTTTTGCCATTGATACGCTGGGGCAGGCCAACGACCATCGGGTGGTGCGCAGCATCGGCGGCGGATGCGACCAAGAAGCCCTGCGCGTGGTTCGCACCGTGCCCAACGAATGGATACCAGCCCGGCTGGGCACCCGCGCCGTACCCACGGAATATGAGCTCACGCTTACCTTTCGGCTGGCAAAGCCGTAGAAAGTGGCTCACCAGACTGCCGGTTCGCCGGGCATATTGCTATGAACTCATTGGCTAAGGATTTGAAAAATAGATTGGGAGGCATGGCCGCAACGCTGCTGCTGCTGTCAGCTTTGCTGCTCACCGGCTGCGACTCGACGCCCCGCGAGCGACAGGAAGTAACCCGCGAAGGGGTGCGTGAGCTGGATACTTTGGCTCGTACCGCCGCCCAGAAGGTAGCCCGCCTGGGCAAAGCCACCGCCAGCTACGACGCCGCTAACCGTGCCCGCCGCAGCCAGCCCCTGGACCCGCGCCAGGAAATTGCCATGGAAGCCAAGCTGATGGGCCCCTACTCCGGCCAGCTCGACAACCTCACCCCCACCGACTTGCCCAACGCTTACGCCCAGCTCATTCGCACAGCCCGCGAACAGCGCGACACCTGGACCGACCGCGACTGGGACTACGCCCGCGCCGTGTACCGCCGCCTGAACGACCAGGTGAAGCAGATTCGCATGGACATTCCAGCGCGCGAAGAGCTACGCATTCGGGCGCGGCAAGCCGAATTTGTGGCTTTGCAGGCCGGCCGCACCGCCGAAGGCATCAGCAACGCTGCTAAAGAGCAGCGTTGAGCTATGAATTATGAGTTGAGAGTCATGAGTTATTTGTGTGGCCACGTTTCAACTCATAACTTTTAACTCATAACTTATAACTCAACAAAGTGCCCGGCCCTGACTCCGTCGTTTTCCTGGAATCATACTATGAGCCGATGGCCGCCAACCTGGCCCGTACGCGACTGGAAGCAGCGGGTATCCCCTGCTTTCTGAGCAACGAAAACCTGGTGTCAATCATGCCGCTGTATAGCCCCATTACCGGGGGCGTACGCCTGCATGTGCGCCAGGCCGATGCCGAAACCGCGTTGGAAATTCTGCGCGATGTAGCCGTGCCGCCCGCCACCGGCCCCGACGAAGCCTCCTTTGCCGCCGATGCGCCCGACCCCGTGGCGCCGCGCTGCCCCAACTGCGGCTCCTCGGATGTGGCCTACGGGGTGGCCACGCGCAATACCTACGGGCTGTGGTCGGGCCTGCTCTCCATTTTGTTGCGCTACCCGGTGCGCGGCAAGCGGCACCACTGCTTCCATTGCGGCCACGAGTTCAAGTAGCAAGCCCAGGGTTCAGACATGATTGATGGGCATAAACCGCTTCAAAAGCCCGATACTGAGTTTTCTAAATCATCGTTATCGCGGCATGGCTTGGCTTATTTATTGGAGGCGGCGAAATACTACGTTGCTGGGATTATTGCTGCTGTTGGGAATGTGCCTGCCGGTGCTGTCGGCCCGGGGCCAGGCCCAGCCGGCGGGCAACGGCATCAGCGGTGACTACTACGAGGGCACCGATTTTGAGCGGTTCGTACTGAGCCGCCGCGATGCCAGCATCAATTTCAACTGGGGGCATCAGCCGCCGGCGGACGGCATGCCGAGTGAGACTTTCTCGGTGCGCTGGACGGGCTGGCTGGTGCCGCCGGCCAGCGGGCGCTACGTCTTTTACGTGACCGTGGATGATGGCATCCGCATCTGGGTCAACGACAAGCTCATTCTCAACGAATGGCGGGGCCAGCCCGTGAGCAGCTACACCGCGACTATCAACCTGAAGGCCAACGAACCCTACCGCTTGCGCGTGGACTACTGCCAGTACAGCATGGACACCCGGGCGGTGGTAACCTGGGAGCGGCCTGACCAGCCACTGACCACGCCGCCACCGGCCACATGGCGCAATCTGTGGGGACTGAACGCCGATACCCCAACCCCCCAGCCCATTCCCACCCGGTTTCTATACACGCGCAACCCCAGGCCAACGCCGCCTCCAACGGTGCAACCGGTACCGGTGCTGGCCAAGGCGCCCGGCCGGCCCCAGCCCCAGCAGGCGGCAGCACCGCCGCGCCGCGCCGCCAAGCCCCCGGTCCGGCCAGCCCGGCGGGTTCGGGCAGTTGTGTCGGCTGTCACCATAGCGCCAGACGCGGCGCCCCAACCAACGCGTCCAGCAGCCGATTCGGGCCGCACGGCGCAGCTGGCACGCCTGGCGGTGGGCGAAACCGTGACCCTGCCCGAGTTGTATTTCGACCAGGGCCAGGCTCGGCTGCTGCCCGCCGTGCGCACCGCGCTCGACGAGCTGGCCGCCACGCTGCGCACCCAACCCGACCTGCGCTTTGAAGTACAAGGCCATACCGACAACGTGGGAAACGCCGAGCTGAACCGCCAGCTCTCGCAGCAGCGGGCCGCCGCTGTTTGCCGCTACCTCACGGCGCACGGCGTGCCCGCGCCTCAGCTGCGCCCCATGGGATACGGCGGCACCAAGCCGGTAGCCGATAATGCCGACCCCGCCCAACGGCCGCTAAACCGCCGGGTAGTGCTACGCCGGTTGTAAAAACCAGGCCGGCCGGCGTGGTTTGATGTAGCCATTCTGCTTTTTTTCGCGTAAGCAAAGGTCCATCCTTTCGACCTTTTTGCATGACTACGAAAAAAGCTGCCGCCGACAAACCCACTCCCAAGAAGCCCGCTACGACCGCCAAGGCCGCCGCCAAAACCGCACCTGCTAAAGCCGAGCGCCGCCCCATGGCCACCGATTTTAAGGAGGCGGCCCAGAAGCTGCCCTACCCCGCCAAGCAGGCCGACATGCGGCTACAGCCCGACTCAGACTTGGCCAACTACCGCGCCGCTGGCAAGCTCCAGAACAAAGTAGCCCTCATCACCGGAGCCGACTCGGGCATTGGCCGGGCCGTGGCCATTGCCTTCGCCAAAGAGGGCGCCCATGTGGCCATTCTCTTCAACGAAAACGTGGAGGACGCCGAAAAGACCAAGCAAATGGTCGAAAAAGAGAACCGCAAGTGTCTGGTATTGCAGTTGGACGTGCGCGACCCGGAGCAGTGCCGGCACGCCGTGCGCCGCACCCTGGCCGAGCTGGGCGGGCTGAACATTCTGGTGAACAACGCCGCGTTCCAGATGAGCCAGGAAAAGTTTGAGGACATTCCGGAAGAGCAAATCCGGCGCACGTTCGATACCAACATCCTCGGCTACATATGGATGGCGCAGGCGGCCCTGCCGCACCTAAAAAAGGACGACTGCATTATAAACACGGGCAGCATCGTGGGCATCACGGGCATTCCGATACTGGTGGATTACGCGGCCAGCAAGGCCGGCATCCACGCCCTCACTAAGTCGCTGGCGCTGCATTTGGGCGAGCGCGGCATTCGGGTGAACTGCGTGGTGCCCGGCCCGGTCTGGACGCCCAATATTCCGGCTACCATGCCGCTGGAAGAAATCAAAAAGTTTGGCCACGAGGTGGCCCTCAAACGCCCCGGTCAGCCCGAGGAAATAGCGCCCGCCTACGTGTTGCTCGCCAGCCAGGACGGCTCGTTTATGACCGGTAGCCTGGTGCACGTGACGGGCGGTAAGCTCAGCAGCGACGAATAAGGACCCGACGAACGTAGCCCTGGAGGCGGCCGATTTACAAGTTGGTAATTCAGCCGCCTCCTTTTTTGAGGCCATCTGGCTATAGCTGTTTAGCAAACTTTTCGAGTGCTAAGCAATCAATCTATTTAAAAGCCCATTACCTTTCGCTAACAGCGCTATCAGCCATGCCAATGGCATAGTAGCTGCCACCAATTCACTCTTTCTTTCACTCCTATTCCCATCTCTTACATGGCTGACAATTCCGCATCACTGCTTGACCGCAGCCGCACCGTGGCGGGCCCCGGCTACAACCGCTGGCTGGTGCCACCGGCGGCGCTGGCCATTCACCTGGCCATTGGACAGGCCTACGCCTTCAGTGTGTTCAAGAAGCCCATGGGCGCCCTCATCAGCGGCAACGTGGACGCTCCCGCACCCACCGACTGGACGGCCGGCCAGCTGGCCGTCATTTTCTCCATTGCCATTGTGCTGCTGGGCCTGTCGGCCGCCGTGTTTGGCAAGTGGCTGGAGCGCGTGGGACCCCGCAAGGCCATGATGGCCTCGGCATTGTGCTTCGGCGGCGGTTTTCTGATTGCCTCGCTGGGGGTGCATTTGCACAGCATCTGGCTCGTGTATTTTGGCTATGGTTTCGTGGGCGGCTGCGGCCTGGGCATCGGCTACATTTCGCCGGTGAGCACGCTGATTAAATGGTTTCCGGACCGGCCGGGTGTGGCCACGGGCATGGCCATCATGGGCTTTGGCGGCGGCGCCATGATTGGCTCGCCGCTGGCCGTGGCGCTCATGGCGCAGTTCAAAGACGTGGCGCCTATGGGCGTGGCGCCCACGTTCATTGTAATGGGATTGATTTACCTGGCGTTCATGATGTTTGGTGTGTTTACCATTCGCGTGCCCGCCGAGGGCTGGAAGCCTGAAGGATACGTGGCCCCGGTCACGTCCAGCGCCCTCATCACCACGGCCAACGTGGACGCCGACAACGCCATCAAGACGCCGCAATTCTGGCTGCTGTGGGTGGTGCTGTGCATGAACGTAACCGCCGGCATCGGTGTGCTCGAATCGGCTTCACCGCTCATTCAGGAGTCGTTCTCGGACGCGGCCATGGGTGCCGGCCGGGGGGTAACGGCCGCAGCAGCGGCGGGCTTCGTGGGCCTGCTCAGCTTGTTCAACCTGCTGGGCCGCTTCTTTTGGTCGTCGGCGTCGGATAAACTGGGCCGCAAGCCCACATACATGATTTACTTCGGCCTCGGCATTGCGCTGTATGCCCTGGTGCCCACGCTGGCGGCCAGCGCCTCGCTCACGCTTTTTGTGGTGGTGTGCTGCGTGATTATGAGCATGTACGGCGGCGGCTTTGCCACTATTCCGGCCTACCTACGCGACATGTTCGGCACCATGCAGGTGGGCGCTATTCACGGCCGCCTGCTCACGGCCTGGTCCACTGCGGGTATCCTCGGGCCGCTGCTTGTGAACTACCTGCGCGCCAACCAAAAGGCCAAGGGCCTGACCGGCGCCGCCGCCTACGAAAGTGTGTTCTACACCATGGCCGGCGTGCTGGTGGTTGGCTTCATCGCCAACATCCTGGTGACGGCCGTGAGCGAGCGGTACCACGTGAAGAAAGCTGCGGCTGTACCAGCTGGCGCTTAATCATTCCTTTTTCACCCCATAATCTGAGATTGATATGAATCCGCAACCGAATTCGTACGCCAACAGCAACGAAGAGCCCAGCTCCGGCATGTCGGTGGCATTGGCCTGGCTGTTTGTGGGCGTTCCCCTGCTATGGGGCGTGTCGCAAACGTTCGTTAAAGCCTTGGCCCTGTTCAACTAGCTTTGTCTTTTTGTAGTTAACAGTAGAAAGCAGCCGGCCCCGTGTCGGCTGCTTTTTTTTTTGTTGGGCAGAGCCTATTCCAGAATAATTCGAGAGGAATTTTACCGCTCAGATTTGGCCTTACTTTACAAGTATGAAAAAACTATTCGCGCTGGCCCTGTTGGTCCTGCTGGGGTCGGTATCGGCCAAGGACCCGCTGCAAAAAGTCCGACAGTTCCGACAGGCGCACGAACACGAGCTGCTGGCCGAGTTTGAGCAGCTGGTGGCCATCCCGAACGTGGCCGCCGACACCGCCAACCTGCGCCGCACCGCGCTGTTTATTCAGGACATGATGCGCCGCCGCGGCCTTAAAACCCAGCTGCTGGCCGCGCCCACGGCGGGCGTGCCGCCGGTGGTTTTTGGCGAAGTGCGCACGCCTGGCGCTACTTGCACCGTCATCTTCTACGCGCACTACGACGGCCAGCCCGTGAACCCCGCCCAGTGGCGCGAAGGCCTCAGCCCCTTCACGCCCGCGCTGGCCACGGGCCCGCTCGACCGCGGCGGCCAGCTGGCGGCCCGCCCCGCGCCCGGCCAGCCCTTCAGCCCCGACTGGCGCCTCTACGCCCGCAGCGCCTCCGACGACAAAGCCGGCGTGATGACCATACTGGCCGGCTACCA
>JAYSZD010000942.1:0-2772 GCA_043738185.1 Hymenobacter sp.
CGCTGCGTTTGGAAGAGGGGATTGCGGGGGTGGGCATCGGTGATTTGTTTGTCAGAACGTCATGTTGAGCGCAGCCGAAGCATCTCTACCGCTTCGTTGTGGCGGTATTGAATTACTTGCCCGATAGAGATGCTTCGGGAAGCTCAGCATGACGGTCCTTCGTATTGGTGAGCAGCTCGCCTACTGCGAGGGCCCGAGAAACTTGGTGCTGGTTTCCGAAATCAGCTCGCCGTTGCTGAAGAGGCCGATGCGGATTTTCTGATTGGTGCGGTGCAGAGCGGTGCGGGGCAGCTCGGCAAAAAAGACACCCTCGGCGCTGCCCTGTGCGGGCAGCTTCAGGCCGGTGGCGCCGACGAGCGAAATCTGGCCCTGCGCCGGCTCCAGAATGCGCAAAGTGATGGGGTAGCGGCGGTTGGTTTTGTTGATGACCGAGATATTGTAGAGGTTGGTGATGGTGCCGCGGTCGGTTTTCTGGTAGCGCTGGCCGGGCGTGCGCAGCACGGTGGCTTCCACGTTGGAGCGCGACACCAGCAGGCCCGTGAGCACGGCCAGCAGCAGCAGCAGGCCGCCCGATAGGGCCTTCACGCGGCCCGTAAACCGGAATTTGGTGCCGTTGGCGATGCCGTTTTCGGAGGCGTGGCGAATCAGCCCTTGCGGCAGTTTCACCAGGTCCATGATGGCGTTGCAGGCATCAATGCAGGCCGTGCAGTTGGTGCATTCCATTTGGGTGGCGCCGTTGCGGATGTCGATGCCGGTGGGGCACACCTGCACGCACTGGTGGCAGTCGATGCAGTCGCCGGCGGTGCGCGCCTGGTTCTTGTGGAGCTTTTCGCGCGGCTCACCCCGCTTATAGTCGTAGGCCACCACCAGGCTGTCCTGGTCGAGCAAAACCCCTTGCAGGCGGCCATACGGGCACACAATGGTGCATACCTGCTCCCGAAACCGCGCAAATACGGCGTAGAACACGCCCGTGAAGCCAACCATGGCCGCCAGCCCGCCCAGGTGGGCCGTGAGTGGGTCGGTCACGATGGCCACCAGCGCATCCGAGCCGATGATGTAGGCCAGAAACGTGTTGGCAATCAGAAACGAGAGGGCCAGAAACAGGATGTGCTTGGTGGTTTTGCGCCAGGTTTTGTTCCAGTCCCACTCGGCGCGGTCCAGGGCCTTTTGCTGCGCCGAGTCGCCTTCCAGCCAGTACTCGATGCGGCGGAATACCATCTCCAGGAAGATGGTCTGGGGGCACACCCAGCCACAAAACACGCGCCCGTACACCACCGTGAACAGGATGATGAATACCAGCAACGTGAGCGTGGCTAGTAGCAGAATGAAGAAGTCCTGGGGCCAGAAAATTTGCCCCAGAATGATGAATTTCCGGGCCGGCAGGTTCCACATCAGCAGCGGCAGGCCATTGAGCCGTAACCAGGGCCCGGCAAAGAGCACGGCCAAAAAAGCGTAGCTGAGCCACTTGCGATAGTTGTAGAGCCGGCCAACGGGCTTTTTGGGGTAGAGCCACACCCGCTTGCCCGCCGCATCCACCGTGGAGATGTGGTCGCGGTACGCGTCGTCGGGCTTGAATTGGGGGGTGGGGAGCATGAGAGAGGGATGATTGAAACGGCACGACGTGCTAATGTCCTCGCAGAGGTCGTTACCGGCTAGCCAGCGGCTTGCTCACTGCTTCTTTCTCGCCCTGCGGTGGCTTGGCATTGGCCGGCTGCGAGCCCTGCAGACTCAGGGCGTAGGAGGTTACCTGCAGAATCTGCTTGCCCGAGAGCTTGCCTTTCCAGGCCACCATGCCCTTGCTGGGAATGCCGTACTTGATGGTTTTGTACACCCGGTTCACCTCGCCGCCGTGCAGCCAGTAGTCGTCGGTCAGGTTGGGGCCGACTTTGCCCTCGGCGTTGGTCCCGTGGCAGGGGGCGCAGTTGGTGAGGTAGATGCTTTTGCCGCTGCTCAGGTCGGCCGCGGTGGTGAGGGCCGCGTAGGTGGTGAGCTTGGTGGGGTCGTCGGCGCCAGCCGAGACGAACAGGGCCGCCTGGCGCATTTCGGTGTCGTACTCGGCTATCTGCAACTGGCCTTTCGTGGTGAGGTGGTAGTAGCCCACGTACCCGAAGGCAAACACGATGGTGGCGTAAAAACCGTATTTCCACCAGGGCGGCAGGTCGTTGTCGAACTCGTGAATGCCGTCGTAGTCGTGGTCCAGCACCTCATCCCGGTACTCGCCGCGCACCAGCCTGGCATCGCCCACCAGCAGGCCCAGCACCTTGCCGCTCCAGGTGCCATGCACCGTGGGCAGGTTGTAGAGCTGGCGCAGCTGGGGCTTCATCTGCACCACGATGGTGATGCCTACGGTCAGCAGCACCAGCAGCAGCAGTCCCAATAGGCCCAGCAGCAGCCAGAACAGCAGCTCCTGCTCGCTCATGGCAGCGGGTTTGGCGGGCGCGGCGGCCTCCGGGGTTTGGGCGTGCGCTGTCGCGCTCAGTAGCAGGCCGGCCGCGGTCAACAACCTCAGTCGATTCGTTTTCACTGATGCTAGCATGAAGGTTCGGATTCAGCGGGGGTGAGGGGCTCCTCTTCCAGCAGCGGCAGCATGCTCATGGCGGTGATGTGCTGACGGTTGACAAACACCACGTACCCCAGCAGGCCCACGAAAAAGACGAAGAAGATGACGAAGGAAATGAGCGGATAAATGGCAATGCCCGTGATGGACTGCAGGACTTCTCTGTACATGGGGGATGTTTATAGCGCGGACGCTGCGAGTCCGCGTGTGGTGGG